>CAZFGM010000118.1:0-14203 GCA_964518515.1 uncultured Alcaligenaceae bacterium
TCAGCCGACCGCGGAATAGCGTAGCCGGCGTCCTGAGCGAAGGAGGAACCGATGCCGCTGTTGCCGCTGGAGCCGTATCTCTACCCGGAAACACTCCTGGGCGCTCTGTCCGGCGCGGAGGACGATTTCGCGCGGTGGTGGGTGCTGCATACCAAGCCGCGGGCCGAAAAAAGCCTGGCCCGCAAGCTCCTGGTCCGCGGCGCCGGTTTTTTCTTGCCCATGTATCAGCGCCAGTGGCGCACGGGGGGCCGGCTGCGGGAATCTTTTCTCCCGCTCTTCCCCGGCTATCTTTTCCTCCGCGGCGACGAGGATACGCGCCGCCTGGCCCTGGAAACCAACCTCATTGTCCGCTGTTTACACGTCGAAGACCAGAGCCGGCTGCACGCCGACCTGGCTCAGGTCCATCAGCTGATCGAGCACGGCTCGGTCCTTTCCCCCGAGGAACGGCTGGTGCCGGGCACGCGCGTGGAAATCATCAGCGGCCCGCTCGCCGGCACGGAAGGCACTATTCTACGGCGCGGCAAGCGCCTCAAGTTCTATGTCGAGGTGCAATTCCTGCAGCGAGGCGTGTCGGCCGAAATCGACAGCTGGATGTTCCGCCCGTTGGCCGCCTCGTATCGGGTCGGCTAAAAGCCCGCAGGCGCGTCTTCGAGCCTTTGCGAGTTTGGCCAGGGCACCAATTTAACCCTTGGGTGGTTGCATCTTTCCAAGGGGCCGCGTAGAAAACTACGGGTTACAAACGTTACTTTTTCCCTTGTTGGCCAACTCAAACCGACTTGGCCAACAAGGGATCTGGTCCGTAAAGTCATACCTAGACAGGTTTTGCTTCGATCCTGTGTCCTGTGCGGCCTTATTGGCCAACTGGCGGTGGTGGGGGCCCAACTTGAACCACCCCCGGGTGCGGCCGCACCACAAACCCTCAATTTCGACCGCGTGCAGTATAGACCCATCCAGCTCCGCCGCGACGACCGAGTTAAGCTCAACCAAACGGATCCTCCGTGCGCAGACATCCCGGTTCCGCCGCGAGGACGAAAACTGAAACCACAGAGACACCGGGGACACAGAGACGCAACGCGCCGAGTTGCGCCTTGGTGATCGGCAGGCTCCAAGAATTGTCTCAGGTTGGTGTGGAATTGGGGTGGTTGAGAAAGTCCCGGGCGCAGCTCACTGGTTACCTTTCAGTAGTTTCCCGCTCCAATCGCTCCCTTCCCGGCTGGCTTCCCTTGTGGAAGGGCACTACTATAACTGACGTGGGGACGTCGTGAAGCATCTGAGCCACCGACGTTGCGACGGAATCCAAGACAGTAGTTCCTTGTGCGGCATTGCTAACCCCCAAAATCCCAAGGATAAAGGAAATGCAATCCGCACTCAGGGTTTTGCAAAACAAGGTGCGCTGGGGGCAAGTCTTTATCCCAAGGAGATCCTGCCGTGTTGCATCGTTGGCCAATTGTTGTGGTTGCGTTTCTGTGTCTGCCCGCGCTGTCGCGGAGCGCGGAGCCGGTCAACAAAGTCCGGCACAAGCTGTACATCACCAACAGCGCCGGCAACGACGTCACCATTGTGGATGTCGCCACGAATAAGGTTCTCGGCCGCATCGAGGTCGGGCCCCGGCCGCACGGCATCGCCGCCCCCCAGGCCCAGGATTTTCTCCTGGTCACCATCGAAGGAGGCAAGAAAGGCGAACTGGTGTGGATCGATCCGGTCACCGACAAGGTGACCCGGCGCATGGACATCGGCCCGGCGCCGAACCAACTCGCCGTCACTCCGGACGGCAAGTGGGCCTACGTGCCGGTCAACGACGGCCATTATGAAGTGATCGACGTGGCGGCGGGCAAAATCGTCCAGCGCATAAAAACCGCCGGCCGGCCGCACAATACCCTGTGCTCCGCCGACGGCAAACGCATGTACCTCGCCCCCATCGCCGCCTCCAAGAAGGTCACCATCGTCGATGTCGCCGGCGGTCACAAGATCATCGGCGACATCCCGTTCTCCGCCGCCGTTCGCCCGGTGGCCCTGAGCCACGATGAACGCTGGTTTTACGCCAACGTGGACGGCCTGGTCGGCTTCGAAAAGGCCGACGTCAAGGCCCGCAAGATGACCCACCGGGTGCCCGCCGAATTGAGCGCCGACCACAAGGGCAAGACTAGCCGCAGCCACGGACTGGGCATTCGCCCCGACCAGAAGGAAATTTGGGAATGCGATGTCGAGCATCACGAAGTCCACGTCTACGACATCACCATGGATCGGCCCAAGCAGATAGCCACGATTCCCTGCGGCGGCAAAGTCTACTGGCTGACCTTCCATCCCGACGGCGGCACATGCTACGTCGCGGTCCGCAGCAAGGGCGAGGTGGCCGTAGTCAATACCGCCACCAAGGAAATCCTGGCCCGCATCGCCGCCGGGCGGGAACCCAAGCGCTTGCTCGTGGTCACGGTGCCGGCTAAGGGGAAGGGGCAATGAAAGCTGATTTTTCTGCCGGCTTGAAAATCCTTCGCAAAGTCTTAATTGGGGTTCTTGTTTTATTTTCCCTCGGCTTTGCCGGCTTCGTTTACATCAAGATCACGGATCCGTTAGTTTTCAACGAATCCTGGTGCCAGCACGCCCATTGAATCCTGCCAGCCCGCTTCCAGTTGGAAGAGTATGCCCGAAACAATGGCGGAAAATTTCCGTTTCATCCCAAGGGTTTCGGCCATGCTCTTCTCCTCCTGGAAATGGAAGACTGGTCTGCCTTTTCCCGATTGGGGTCCGGGGGCGAGGAGCTGCGCGAAGCCAAGGAAAAAGGGCTGGAGGTTACCGAGGATATGTTTGGCCGGGTTTACGTGCAGGGCTTGTCCTTGAAAAGCAATCCGGAACTAGCGATCCTGTTTGACAAGGTGCCCACGCCGGGAGGCGACCATTGCCATGTTCCGCAGCGGATTATCGCCGCGCCGTCCCGCGAGGTATTGTTTGTCCATCTTGAGAAACAGATAATCCAGGAAACGGACTGGCCGGATTTTGCCCGAAATCAAGTGGACCTTTTGGTCCGCGAAAGGTTTCCTCAAGGAGAAGCAAAAAGGCTCTATGGAATTCGTTAATTATTCAACCTGTTCTTTCCTCCTGGCCATGGTCTGGATTTTCCCCGGTCCGGTTTTCGCCCAGGTCACGCTGGCCTGGAAATTCCAGGCCGGCGATCAATGCTGGGTCGAGGAAAAAACCCAGACCAAGCAAATCCTCACCTTTCAAGGCGATCCGGAAAGCCAGGAAGTCCAGCAGACGCGCCTGGTCCGGTACAAGGTGTTGGAAAAAAAAGAAGACGGAAGCTGGCTGCTGGAGCAAAAAATCGAGGACGTGAAAATCACGCGGGCGGGCAGGGCGAAAATGGACTTGCAGTTCTTGGAAAAATTGCCCGGCAACACCTTGAAAATCACCTATCAACCGCCGGCGAGCATTACCAAGGTCGAGGGGTACGGCGCTCTGGTCAAGGCCGTGGCCGGCGGCGATAAGAACCTTGCCGGCCTGGTCCAGAACTTGATGCCCGAAGAAAGTTTCCTGGCCGCGGCGGAAGGCCTGGTGCTTTTCCTTCCCGCCGCCGCGGTTTCCCCGAAACAATCCTGGAAGACCCAGAGCCGCTTACCGCTCGGCCCTCTGGGGAACGTGCATTGTGCCAACACCTGCACCCTGAACGAGGTGGAGAAAGGCCTGGCCCGGATTTCGCTGGTCGGCGAAGGGAAATATGTGCCGCCGGCGGAAGGCAAAGGCCCGTTCAAGATTCCGCGGGGCAATCTGCGAGCCGAGCTGCTCCAGGCGACGTACTTTTTTGCTGTGGACAAGGGCCGGCTCGACCGGGCGGAAACGCGCCGCCGCTTGCAAGGGCCCCTGGGCTTTGTCACGCCGGCGGGAAACGTGGATGTGCAGGTTCGCATCGAGCAGACCGTAAACCTCCGCGTGCGGGAGCATAAGGGGGATTGATTCCCCCAAATCAGAATTGCCAATTGCCAATTGCCAATTGGAAAAACTGAAAAACAAAAAAACTGTCCATCAATTGGCAATTGGCAATTGGTAATTGGCAATTGGCATTTTTTTTAAAGCCGCTACCACGGTCCCCGGGTACTGGCTCCATGAAAATCATCGATGTTCGTGCCTGCCAGCCGGCCTGTGCGTCGCCGCCGGATTGGCGCACCAGCATGGGGCAGATTCTGGTCGCCATCGACACCGACGACGGACTGACCGGCTACGGCGTCGGCGGCGGCGGACTGGCCGGCGTGCACGTCGTCCGCACCGTTCTGCGTGATCTCTTGCTCAACTGCGATCCGCGTCCCATCGCCGACCTCTGGCAGGAAATGTATCACGCCACTCTGCCCTTCGGCCGCAAGGGCCTGGCGATTATGGCCCTGAGCGGCGTCGATCTGGCGTTGTGGGACCTGTACGGCAAGCGCGAAGCCAAGCCAGTGGCGGTATTGCTGGGCGGCCAGGTTGGCCAGCCCATTTCCGTCTATGTCACCGTCTGGGGAGAAATCCCTTTGGAAGTGGTGAATCAGTATCGCGCCTTCAAGCTTCACGTGGAACCTCAAGAAGTGGACGGCGTAGTCGATCTGGTCAAGAAGGCGCGCAACCTGATCGGCCCCGATTGCCCGCTCATGCTCGATGCCTGGATGCGCTGGGACCTGGCCACAACCCTGGCGGTCGCGGACAAAGTGGTTCCTTACAGCATCGCCTGGATCGAGGAGCCGCTGCCGGTGGACGACGCTCAGGGTTACGCCGAGTTGGTTCGCCGCTCGCCGATTCCCATTGCCGGCGGCGAGCATGAGTTTACTTCGCAGGGCTTCGCAGAGCTGATCGACCGGGGCCTGCACCACATCCTTCAACCGGACGTGTGTTGGTGCGGCGGCTTGACGGAACTGATCAAGATTTACCGGCTGGCTCAGCAGGCCGGCTTGCGCGTCTGCCCGCACCGCGGCGCGGAAGTATGGGGCCTGCACGCCCTCGCCGCACTCGATCCCGACCCGCTGGCCGAGTCGGGCCGGCCATGGCTGACCTGGGTCAAGGGCCAGCCGGTGCCTTACCGCGGTTTTGTGCAATTAACCACGGCCCCCGGTTTCGGGATCACCGTGGCTTGGACCCCATAAGACGGATTTCCAATCCGTCTCTCGGCGAAGGACGGCCCGCTTTCCTGAATTCTCCAATCCCTCCTGCGGCCATCTTCGTCTTAATTATGGATAATTGTCGATTACACTGGTTTGCGGGAATCCAAGGTCTTTTCGCGAAAGGATCCGTTGTATGGCTCGCTCCTGGAGATTGCTGGGAATGGCCGCCGTGGCCCTGGCGCTGGGTCTGCCGGCCATGGCCGACGCCGCCTGCTGTTACTTTTCCGCCAAGAACGCCGACATCTTGCAGCCGGCCCAGAAAGTCTTCCTCACCTGGGACCCGGTCACGAAAACCGAGACCTTCACCGTGCAGCCCAAGTTCGAGGGCAACGCCCTCGATTTCGGCATGGTCATTCCGACGCCGGCGCAGCCCAAGCTGCACGAGATGCCGCGCGATTTCTTCAAGCACCTGGCCGTGTACTCCATCTTGAAGCAACGCGCCTTCCCCCATTCCAATCTGTTGATCCGGGACCACCGCCGCTTCGGAGCGCCCATGGCCAAGCTCAAAGCCCGCAATGCCCAGGATGAAACCAACGCCCTCCATAAGGCCAAGCCCACCGTCGTCGTCCTGGAAACCGGCGTCGTCGGCTCCCTTGATTACAAAATTATCTCCGCCGAGCGCGCCGACGACCTGTACCAGTGGCTGAAAGATCACAAGTATCATTATTCCGGCGACGAAGCCAGCCTCAACTTCTATGTGCAGAAGAAGTACCTCTTCACCGTCATGAAGATCGACACCATGCAGATGAAGCGCAACAAGGACGGCACCTTCAGCGGCGAAGTCACACCGACCCGCTTCCAGTTCACCTCGGACAAGCTCATGTATCCGGTGAAGATCACGCAGATTTCCGTCAAGGAAAAAACCGAGGCCCTGTTCTATGTGCAAGCGCCGCACAAGGTCGATCTGGAAGGCGATCTGAGTTATCAGCGGACCTGGGTGCCGATGCTGCAAGCGGCGAGTGGCTGCACCCCCGGCGGTCTGCCCGGTAAGGGCGGCGACTGGCTCAAAGCCATCGAAGGGCAGATCCCGCAAATTCTGCAGCGCAATCAGGCCCTCGGCTTCACCTGGCAGTCCGGCCAACGACCGCACCCCGACAAGAACAAGCACATCGCCACCACCATGGAATGGGCCCGCAAGCTGACCGCAGACGACGTCAAGGTGCTGCGCGGCGAAGCGCCCTACAGCGAGAAGGTGCCCAACGTCGATGAAGGCTTCACCCAGGCCGACTTGAAGGACGCCAAGCGGGCCGAGGCGATTTACAAGGTCATTCGCGCCCGCCTCGAGCGCGCCCGCCAAGAACGACCGTTCGGCTACCTGGTGCGCGAAGCGCCGACCGACGACATCCGCGCCTTGCAGCAACTCGCCGGCCATCTGCGGGCCGACTTGTTCATCACCAAGTTCCGCAAGATTTTCTGCCGCGACGAGATGAATGACGACCTGGTAATCGTGCCGGCTCGCCAGGGCCAGGCGGAGGATACCTCCGAATACGAGGAGATCCTGCCGACTTCGCCCCCATGATGGACGGAAAGCAAAATCACCACAAAGGCACAAAGAACACACAGGCCGATGACCTTTGTGTTCTTTGTGCTTTTGTGGTGTAACCTGTGGTTTTTTTCATGCGGCCTCCCTCCAGTTATTTGCTCTTGGGAGCAGCCACGGCTTCCAGGCGGCAGCGCTGCAGCGCCATCAAGGCGAACGCCGTTCCATACTGCTGGTGATAGTTGTACAGCGGGAAATCCCACCACGAGCCGTCCTTGCCTTGCAGGGGCAAGAGCACCTTGGCCAGGTGATTCTGGAAGAACGGGCGTTTTTCCCGCGGCAACTGGTCGATGCACAGGGCGGCATAGTAGTGGCCGTAGTAGAAGAAATAGGCGGCCACGGCGAAATGCGACTCGTGCGGAATGGGCCGCTTGCGGGCCATGTCCAGCCACAGGTTGCGGGCGAACAGACGATTAAGCCAGGTGATCATCACGTCGTCATTGATGCGCTTGTCGCCCCACAGGCGCAGGGCGAGATTGCACACTTGCGAGCGTCCCAGGCTGCCGCCGGGCCGATTGATGGGATGCTGCGGCCGCCACTTCAGATACTCTCCGTAGAGATAGGAATAATCCGGGTTGCGCTGCCGCAGGATCGACGCCACCGACGTCTTGACCGCCTTTTCCGGCGGAGCTACCCCTATCGATTTGGCTTCGTGCCAGGCGATCAGCACCGTGGCGGTGGTGAAGCTGGTCGAGTCGCTGGCCGGACGTTGGGCCCCGACGCGGAAATCGTAGTATCCCCAGCCGCCGTCCACCGATTCGTAGCGCGTCAGAAGATCCATTTGCTGGCGAATCAGGTCCTCGATCTTGCGGCGGCGGTCCGTGTCCCTTGGCTGGCGCTGGTGCATGCGCACCAGGGCCTGAATGCAATAAGCATGGCTCCAGATGTTGTACAGGGTGTCGGCATTGGCCCGGCGCAGCTTGGGAAGGTGCTCGAACAACCAGGCTTCGCCGCGGTTGATGGCCTTTTGCACCGCCGGATCGCCACTGCCCACTTCCAGGAGCGCGGACAAACTTAAACCGGTGACGGCGGCGCGGAAAGCTTCATGGGCCCCGGGCACCGGGGCGTAAATATCCATGCCGGTGGTATTGGCGGCCGAGCCCCACGAGCCGTTCTTGTTTTGCACCTTGAGCAGAAAGGCCACGCCGCGATCGATGGCTTTGTCGATCGCCCCGGGCGGCGGCGGGTCCACCGCCGGCGGCCGCGGTCCCGTGACCGCCAGGGCCGGCGGCCGACCGAGATCGCCCTCTCCGACCGTGCCGTTGACAAACATCACCACGGCGACATAGAGCAAATCGATCATGACGCGCCTTTCTTGGTCTTGGCTGATGGGGCCGGTTTCTCCAGCAGCAGTTCATCGCCTTCGCGCACGCCCTGGACAATCTCCACCTGGCTGGCGGTTTTGCGACCGATGGTGACGGGGCGTTTTTCGTGCTTGCCGTCCTTTAGGGCCCGATAGACATAGTGCTGGTCCTCGTCGAGTTCTTCGGTAAAGACGGCGGCGGCGGGCACGGCCAGGGCGTCGGTTTTGCGATAAGGCGTCAGCTTGACCGTGCAGGCCATGCCAGGCAAAAGGAAGGCCTCAGGGGGTAAGGAAAGTCTGGGTGTGTCCTTGCCGGGGACAAGATGGATGCGGCATTCAAATTGGCCTGCGGATATCGGCACGTACGTCACTTGCTGAATTTTCCCAGCCAGCTTGCGATCCGGATCTGCCGTCGGCACGATCTTTCCCACTTGGCCGTCCCGCACCAGGTGCAGGTCTTTTTCCTCGATGACGGCCCGGACGAACACCGGCCGCGCGACGATGGTGAACAGCACCTCGTCGGGCATGAGCGTCTGGCCGCGCTGGAGCTTGCGCGCCATTTCGCCGGCGGTGATCCATTGTCCGCGCACGCATTTGCCGTAGTAGACCAGGCCGTCCTGCGGCGCCTTGAGGGTCAGACCTTCGCGATCCTTGCGGAGTTTATGCAAGCGCTCGGCCGACTTGGCCCGCTGCGTTTTCAGCTTTTCCAGGGTCAGGCGTTTTTGCTCCATTTCCAGGGGCACGACGATCCGGGCCTTGTATACCAACAGGGCGGTTTTTGCGGCCAGCTCCTTGAGCGATTGCTCGCGGCGCGGCAGGTCAATTTGCAATACCTGATCCCGATCCTCTTCCGCCTCTTTGAAGAAAAATTGGGCCCGCTCGACCATATCGCGCTGGCGTTTGAGAATGATTTCCTCGGTTGCCTCGGTCAGGTCGTTGGCCTTGTACATTTTTTCGAGTTGGCGAAGTTCTTCCTTGATGTAGGCCAGCCAGTTGGCCGCGCTCTTGACGTAAAAATGGGCCCGCTTCTGGGTCGCCGCCTTGTCCTTGTCGAGGAAGCGGCGCAGGTCCTCGTCCACTTGCTTTTTGAGCCGTTCGGCGCTGGCGCGGTCCTGCAGGGAGGCGTTTTCCAGAACGCGCAGCTCCTCTTCGGCTTGCTTGTAAGCCAGCTCGCCCAAGTCGCTTTCCATTTTCAAGTCGGCGATGACCTGGTCGATCCGCTCCAGGTCGAGCCAGAGCACCGTCTCGCCTTTGCGGATGGCCGCGCCGTGCTGGACGGCCTTCAGGACGCGCAGCGTGCCGCCCTTTTCTGGAATCCACGCCTCCGGTGACAGGGCCACCTCGGTCATGTCCTCGGCCTCGAAGATGCCTTTGAGGGAAACTTCAATCTTGAAGGGTCCTTTTTCGACTTTGTGGGTCTGGCGCTTGGCGGGCTCGGCCTTGGGCTCCGGCTTGGGTTTTTGCCCCCAGGCCGGCGAAGGTTCCAGACGAACCAGCATCAGGAGAACGAAAAAAACACTTAGCGGACGAAGCGAGCGAATCATGGGTGTATCCTCAGGCCGATTGTTGAGAGGAATATAAGGTGGTTGTACCCTAGGCGGCGGGTCATTTCCAGACAAATCAAGGAATGGCATCCAGAAGGTGAATGCGTAAAATGGAATAGTCCCATTCTAGGAAAACTGAAAAAGAAACTGGAGGGGCCAATGCCTCGATCGAAAAATTCCAAAAACAACCGGTTGGAAGAAGCGGTGACGATGCTTATCCAGAATCAGGCCTTGTTTTTAAGCCGCATCTCGGAAATGGACCGGATCAATTCGGAGCGTTTCGGTAGGATCGAGGGAATCCTTCTCGATCATAGCCGCATCCTCGCCGACCTCATTCGAATTGTTGAAGCCTTGCCCGAAGCTGTCCGTGAGAAATTTGGTTTCAGAATGGCGGACCAAAAATCTCCATCGGCATGAGGGGTTTTTTATGAAATCATAACCGCCGACTTTATGGGGGGGGTATAATGGGAGGAAATACGAGAGAAGTAGTCGGGTGCTTCATGCATATCCAGGTTCAACTTTACGCGCGGGCTCGGGAACTGGGGGGCGGCGACGCCGTGACCGTGACCCTGCCCGAAGGGGCCACGGTCGGCGACCTGCGCCGCCAACTCGCCGCTCAGTATCCCCGCCTGGCCGGCCTGCTCGAGCGTTCCGCCCTGGCGGTCAATGACGATTTTGTTGATGATTTCGTGTCCCTGCCTGTCAACGCCGAAGTGGCTGTGGTGCCCCCCGTCAGCGGCGGGTAGCCATTTACGGGCGGCATGTTGCTCAACGTGGCGGCCGCCAAGGCGGACCCCTTGGTTATGGCGCTAATCCTGCGGGAGTAATTCGGCTTCCTTCCACTCGATTTCTGGTGCCAAAAAAACCTCTTGACTCTGTAGTATGGTACGGGGTGTATAGTAACAAGGATTGGAGGATACTTCGATGAAGCCCTTGACCATTGGGCAGGTTGCCCGCCGCGCTGACGTCGGCATCGAAACCGTTCGCTTTTACGAACGGCAAGGACTTATCGATGAGCCTCCACGAAGGGAATCGGGATATCGCCAGTATCCGCAAGAGGCAGTCGCCCGGTTGCGGTTCATTAAACGGGCCAAGGAGCTCGGTTTTTCGCTCAAGGAAATCCGGGAACTACTGCGGTTACGCTTCGACCCGGCAACGACCTGTGCCGCGGTCCGGAGCCGGGCGAAGGCGAAGATCATGGACATTGAGGGCAAAATCGAGGCCCTCCAGGCGATCAAGAAAGTGCTTGGGAAATTGACCACGGCCTGCAGTGGCCGTGGGCCTCTGAGCCAATGCCCAATTCTGGAGGCCCTGGATTATCAAGAACGTTCAGGTTGTAGGTCAGCCTTTCCAGGCTGACGCGGCTTGCCCAAACTCGGAAAACATGGTCGGGTCAGGCTGGATAGCCTGACCTACAACAGTGGCAACCCTTTACTTTTTCGAAGGAGGTGCGTCATGCGCAAATGGTTGTGGGCCTTTCTGCTGGCCTTGCCCTTCGTGGCGGCCGGCGGCTGGGTTTATGCGGCGTCCTTGCAGACTGCGGAACCCTATATCTGCCCGTTAACCGGCGAGGAACTCCCTTGCCCGCGATGTTGCCCGCTCAATAATTAGACCGTTTCGACACGGATCGGGCGGCTTGGGAATTGGTTGGGCGACAATTCCTAAGCTTAGCCCGGCCGGTGTAGCTTTTCAAGAATCCCGCAAGGATGCAGCCGCCGGCCAGGAACAGCCCGCCCAGGGTGGCGCCCCACTTGGGCCCGAAGCGATCCTGCAGCCGTCCTCCCGGAATCATGACCAGGGCGAAGAGGAAGCCGCACAGGCTATGCGCCAGGGTCGCCTGCGTGTCGTCGGTGAACGGCCTGTGTACAGGCCGGGTTGGTGCACTTGGTAATTGGCAATTCTTATCAATGTCCCGGCGGGCGCCACGGCAACGCCGTCGGCGGTTCCTTCAGACCGGTGCCCGGACGGATGGCGCCGCCGAGTCCCAGGGCCTCGGGATGGCGGGCGATTTTGTCGGCGAAGATTTCCACGTCGCGGAGGATGCGGTCCAGGCGCGGCATCAGCCGCGACACCTGGCAGGCCGCTTCGTCCAGGTTCTTGTACAGGGCCGGATCGCTCAACAGGCGCTGCAGGGTGCCGTCGCCCTTGGCCACCGCCTGCATCAGCTCGCGGGCGTCGCCCAGCACCTTGTTGAGCTTGTCCGTGCTTTCCTCAATGTTCTTCAAAATCGCCTCGCTGCGCTCGGCCATGGGCTTGGTGGCTTTCTGCATGTTCACCAGCACCTCGTCAGAGCGTTCCAGAGACTGGTTGACGCGCTTGAGTGTGGACCGCGTTTCCTTGAGCATGTCGT
This sequence comes from uncultured Alcaligenaceae bacterium, assembly GCA_964518515.1. Lineage (GTDB taxonomy): Bacteria > Planctomycetota > Planctomycetia > Gemmatales > Gemmataceae > CAZFGM01. The sequence continues at coordinate 11,861 of CAZFGM010000118.1, forward strand.
CGGTGTTGCGGACGATGCTATCCAGCCGGTCGCTGGAGACCTTGACGTTCTTCATGATGTCGGTCAGATTGCGCTGGTTTTCGTCGCTGAAAGTGGCGCCGATTTTTTTCAGGGTATCCTCAAACCGGTCGAGGGCCTTGACGATCTTGGCTTCGTTGGTTTGCAAAAGTACGTTCATGTGTTCGCCGACCTTGGCCCAGTAGCGGGCGGTGAGCCGGAATTCATCGTTGGTCTTGCGCAGCTCGGGAACGACTTCGCGGCTGGCCTTGGCCAGCTCGCGGATTTCATCGTTGGTCTTGCGCAGCTCGGGAATGACTTCGCGCGTGGCCTTGCCCAGCTCCCTGAACTCCTTGAAGGTGTCCTCCATGAGGGGGGCCATTTTGTCGAAGCGCTGGAAGGCTTTTTTCATCTCGTCCATGGCTTCGCGGGCGGGGGGCACGAGATCACCGGCTTTCTGCATGAAGGCGGTGGTATCGGCCCCCAACACCCCCGCGATGGTGCTTCCCGGCTCGACGACGCGCGGGTCCAGCTTGCCGTCGGCCGGCGGCAAGAAATCGATGGTGGCATCGCCGCCCAGGAGCCCCGTCAACAGCGTCGCCTGATCGCTACGCCGCAGCGAGTAGGCCGGATCGATGTGAATGGTCACATCGACTTTGCCGGTCTCGTTATCGAGGACGACGCGGCGGGCCTCGCCGATCTTCACCCCCGAGCGCCGCACCGGCGTGCCGGCCCCCACCCCCGGAGCGCTGGCAAAGCGCACGGTGTAAGCGTCGGTCGTCTTGAAATACGTGGGGAAGCCGCCGAACAGGATGATGAGCACGGCCAATAGAATCAGCGAGCCCAGGACAAAAATGCCGATGCGAAAACGCAGGGTTTGGTCGTTCATGGTGCATCCTCTATCGAAGCGCGGATGTAGGTCGGCCTTTCCAGGCCGACGTCAGGCTGGAAAGCCTGACCTACGTTAATCCCCCGGCGCTTGGGCTTTGCCTTCGACAAACTGCTGGACGCGCGGATCGGGGCAGGCGGCCAGCTCGGCGGGGGGACCATCGAATAAAATCTGATTCGCGCCCGCTTGGAGTCGGGCCAGGGGACAAAGCATGACCACGCGGTCGGCCACCTTGTGGGCGGTTTTCAGGTCGTGCGTGACGACGATGCCGGTCACCGGATGTTTTTGCCGGGTCTGCAAAATCAACGCGCGGATGACGTCGCTCATGATCGGGTCCAGGCCCGTGGTCGGCTCGTCGTAGAGCATGACCTCGGGATCGAGGGCAAGGGCGCGGGCCAGGCCGACGCGTTTTTTCATGCCCCCGGAAAGCTCGCCGGGTTTCCTGGGTTCGATGTCCTCGGCCAAACCCACTTCCTGAAGACGCTGGCGGACGCGCTCGCGAATCTTGGTTTCGCCAAGCAGCCGCTGATGGTGCAAGCCGAAGGCGACATTATCATACACCGACAGGCTGTCGAACAAGGCGGCGCCCTGGAAAAGAAAGCCGAAGCGCAGGCGCTGGCGAACCAGCTCGCGCTCGCTGAGCTGGGCCAGATCGCGGCCGTCAAAGAGCACCCGTCCGGCCGTCGGTTGCAACAAACCAATGAGCAGTTTCAAGAGCACCGTCTTGCCGCAGCCGCTTTCGCCGAGGACGACCAGCGTCTGTCCCCGCGGGATGGTCAGGTTCAGGTTGGAAAGCACGCGCTGGCCCGGGAAATCCAGGCTCACCTGCTCGAGCAACAGGATCGGGGGAGAAACAGGGGTTTCCATTACGCAGATCGTCCCGTTTATGGATTCGGGGATTTCCATGTCCATCCGATGCGTCCCAATCACCGCTTGGCGGTTTCGCGTTTTCCTCAACCCGGGATGCGGCTCACGCGAAACCGCCGAGCGGATTTGACGACGCAACCACTTGGACATTGTTATCCCGAAATCAACCTTTCCCCTCTCTCTACAACAGCGATTTCCGATAGCCGCTGGCCAAAAAGTGGTCGTAAAGATTGATCAGCAAAATGGCCAGGAAGAAATCGAGGATCAGAATGACGATGAAGGAGGCGACGAAGGCCTCGGTGGCGGCGCGGCCGACGCCTTCAGCGCCCGGCCGGCTGTTCAGGCCGCGATGGCAGCTCACCAGGGCGATGGCCGCCCCGAAAAACACCGCCTTGATCAGTCCCATGCCCACGTCGTAACTGCTCACGTACTCCTGCGTGTGCGTCCAGTAAAAGTGGGCCTCGACGCCGTAGACGCGCGTGCAAATCAGCGCCCCGCCCATGATGCCCATGCCCCGACCAATGCGGTGTGCCGTGGCCATTTGCTTGGCTGCGACGACGGGATGCTCCTGCGACACACGATTCGGTCAT
>CAZFGM010000119.1:0-14174 GCA_964518515.1 uncultured Alcaligenaceae bacterium
AGCGCAGCATCAATTAGTGTGCGCCTGTTCCACCAACTAAGAAAACGCTTACCCACGAGTTTGCGATTGGTGTCGCGTGCCGTTTTTTGCAGGCGCTGGAAGGCGGCGGCTTCGTCCTGGTTGGCGCGTTTCATGAGGATGCCCTTGGCCCGTTCAATGATCTTGCGTTCCTGGAGGGCCGCCAGCAGTAGGAATTGGAATAGGTTGCGGGGTTGCTCGAAGACCTTGGTTCCCCCGGCCAAGCGGTGGATGAGGGCGGCCCCGACCACGCATTCCAGGGTGTTGTCGCTGGCAATGCCCAGGGAAGTGGCCAGGTTGCCGGCGGTGGTGATATTGACCAGGAAAGCCCCCAGAAAAATGGCCGGCCAAACACCGATCCCCCAGATCAGGGCGGCGGCCAGGGCAATGCCCGTCGGGGGCCAGACCGCCGAGGCGCTCGGGTGAATCTGGGCCATGGCCAAGCCAAGCTTGCCGGCGGCCACATAGGTCGCGGCCAGAAAAGCAACAGCCCGACCACCATCCGCGCCTTGTTCTTCGCCGATTTCCCATGGGACATTACCGCCACGTGCCAAACAGGACTCGCACGGGAGTCGGCGCGGGTTGCCGGTATATTTAAGCCCTGGCGAAAAAAAGACAGCAAGTCTTTCCCGCGCCCGGAGGTTCCGATCGTGCCGGTTTTTCCAGTTTTTCTTGACTTTTCATGGCTATCATTCATAATCAATATATCTTCTATAACCATTATAACCTGCCCATGATCGACAGGTTGTAATCTGGCTCCTGTCAGCCAATTCTTTGCCTCACGTCAGGGCATCGGTAGTTGTCCGCTGATCCATTAGTTGCCAAGGTTCCCGCTGGTTTGTTGGGCACTTTCCGAGTACGCCGGCACCACGGGTGGTTTCCAGGGGTTAAAGGAACGCCAGCAAAAACAGCTTTTGCCCCCGGTGTTGAGCCAATAATTCCTCTTGTCCTTGTGGAGAACTTCCATGACGCGCACTCAGCGACAAAAAGTGGCGCTGTATGCCCTCCCCGCGGAAATTGCCCGGTTTGAGCGGGGAACCGCCAGCGTCGCCAGCGCCGGCCGATGGGACGACTTCCCGGAACAGATTCCGGGCATCCTGTGGACCACGGATCGGGATCTGAACGTGACGATGCTCCAAGGCAATGGCTTGATCTACCTGGATTCGTCGGCCCGCCGGCCGGGGCGCCCCATCGAGAAGCTATTTCCCACGCAGGTTTCCTGCGAAGACCCGGTGCAGGCGCACCGTTTCGCCCTGGCCGGGACGGCCTCAAGTTTTGAATTTGTCACGAGCCAAAGGACCTTTCTGGCCCATGTGGAACCCCTCGTGGACGCCGTCCAGGATTTGACCGGGACCATCGGCGTGGCCCTGGACGTCACGGACAGCCTGGAAAAACGCGGCGCGCGGCATCGCCGCCAACTGCAAGACTTCCAGCTCCGCAAGGAGAATTGCTTACGAACCCTGGCCGGGGGAGTGGCCCATAATTTCAATAACCTGCTGACGACCATCCTGGGGTACGCTTCCCTGGCCAGCTTGCACGTGCCCGCGGATTCGCCGCTGGGAGAATACGTGCGGCACATCGAAGGGCTGGCCGAGGCCGCCGCCCGCCTCTCCCGGCAATTGTCGGTGTTCGGCCAGAGAACCACGCCCCAATTCGATTCCGTAAATTTATCCCAGCTCATCACGAGCATGGATTACCAGTTGCGCGCGTGCCTTTCCCCTCAGGTGGATCTGCGCTTGGACCTGGCCGACCCGTTGCCGAGCCTTGCGGGCGATCGGGACCACCTGCGGTCGCTGGTTCTCCATCTGGTGTTCAATGCCTCCGAAGCCATCGGCGAGAACCCCGGACTGGTCGCCGTGCGAACGCAAAGCACCCAGGTGAACCCGGCGTTTTTGCGGGAAACGTTCATGGACGAGGAATTGCCGGAAGGGTGCTACATCTGGTTGCAAGTTTCCGACACCGGCTGCGGCATGGATCAAGAAACCAAGGCCCATCTGTTCGAGCCGTTTTTCAGCACCCGGTTCACGGGGCGGGGCTTGGGCCTGGCCATGGCGCGCAGCATGGTGCACGCTCATCATGGAGCGATTTCCGTCTCCAGCAAACCGGGCCTGGGCACGACCTTTCACGTCTTGTTGCCGGGCGAGGCCTCCCCCGTGGGGAATGGCCGGGCGGCGCTTCCCTGAGCCCGAGGGTCCGGCACGCCGCGCCGGACTGGTCTCGCCCGGCAGGCGGGCGTCAACCCCAGGTCCCTTTTTTTTCGGAAAGGAGTTCGCCATGACAGCGGTGCATGAGGATTGCTTCATGGTTTATGTGCGCGAGGAAAAAAAGACGGACGATCCCGCCGGGGAACGTCCCCTGGTGGCTTGCCCCTCCTACGAGGAAGCCGAGTGGGTACGCCGCGAAAATCAGGGGCCCCAGCGCCGCTGCATTATCCGTTATGTCGGCCCCGCCGGCGGCGGCGACTGACTGTCGGGGCAGGCCAGCATGTGCCTTTTTCCGAAAGGAGGACGATCGTCCACATCCGCCTCCCCGGCGCTCACACTTGAAAGGAGATTGTCATGACCTTCCGGAATGCCTGTGCGCTGGTCCTTGGCGTTTTCCTGGCTCTTCCGGGTTTGCTTCGCGGGGACGAGCACTATTATCTTGTGGTTTTCGCGGCCGAAAGGAGTTCGACCCAACCGGCGACATCGCATACTTTTGCCACGTTTGTGAAGGCGATCGATGAAGAGGATTTTGGGGAGGAGGAATTCCCGCTCGAAATCCACACCATCAGCTGGATGCCGGAATCCCTGGACATCGTGGCGTTGCGACGGTTCGCAGAGAATGGCCGCAACCTCGACCTGGCCGCGACCTTTGCCTGGGCCAAAACCGTCCAGGCCCGCTTGTTCGTCTGGGGGCCCTATCGCATCGACAAGGACCTGTTTGACAAGGCTTGCGCGCAAATCAGACGGTTGCAGAGCGGCCAGGTGGCGTACAAGATCCTCGACCGGCGATTCCGCCCGCAGGCTTGCAACTGCATCCACGCCGTGACGGACGTGGTTTCCCAGGAAGGCTTTTTGTTGACGGGCAGATTTTTTGGCGTGCCCGCCAGCCGGATGGTGATCGGCCATTTCCAGCCATGGATCATCCATCCGAACGAAACGCATGCTTGGCTAAAGGACCGGATGGGCTTGGAGAAAATGGGAGTTGTTTTGCACTTCATGGAGGAGCGCCTAGGGAAGACAGGGCGAGAACAACCCTGACAACTTCACGAGTGAATGACCGCGCCTTCCTTTCCCGACCCGGCCATAACCGCGGGCGCCGGCTTGAGGCGCAATCCAGAGGGAACCGGCCCCGCGGTTTCTTGGCCGGTCGGGAAAGGAACCTGTTTCCAGGGGGAACTGGATCCCCTTTCACCAAAGTCACGGCAAACCAGCCGACAAAGGAGGATTCCATGAACTCCGCCCTGCTCGAACCTGAAATTACCACCGCGCGCCAAGGGGAGGAACTCGTCTTCCGGTCTTCGCCGGAGACCACCCTGGGAGTCGAGCTGGAGTTCCCGATCCTGGACAAGGAAACGGGCGACCTGGCTCCCGGCGCCGTCCCTCTTCTCAAGGCCTGCAACCAGGACGGCTTGGAGGGAATTTCCGCCGAGCTCATGCAATCCATGATCGAGGTGAAAACCGGCATTTGCTCCAACGTTGGGGAGGTAAAAAATGAGCTGCTGCCGCGCCTGCGGCGCGTCAGCAACATCGCCGGATCGCTGGGATACCACCTGGCCATGCTGGGAACGCATCCGTTTCATCGCAGCAGCTCCAGCGTCGTCTATCCGGAGGAGCGCTACGAGCGCATCGTGGACCGCCTGGCCTGGCTGACCTATCAGCGCGTGGTCTTTGGCTTGCACGTGCACGTGGGGGTGCCCAGCGGGGACCTGGCCATGGGCGTCATCAATCTGCTGGTGCAAAATTTGCCCCACTTGCTGGCCCTTTCGGGCAATTCGCCGTTCTGGAACGGGGTGGACACGGGGCTGAGCTCGTGCCGGGCCGCGCTGTATCGGCTGCTGCCCCATGCCGGGGTGCCGCGCTATTTTCCGCGCTGGAAGGAGTTCCGCACTTTTTGCCAGGTGATGAAGGACAGCAAGGCCATCAGCTCCTTCAAGGACATTTACTGGGACATTCGGCCGCGCCCCGACCTGGGCACGATCGAATTCCGCATCTGCGACATGCCGCCGACCTTGGCGGCTACCTGGGGCATGGTCGCCTTGACCCGCGCGCTGGTGATCAACGGGCTGCGTTTGCTGGCCGAGCGCCCGCATCTGTGCCGGGGCGACATGCGCCGCCACTGGATCGCCGTGGAAAACAAATGGCTGGCCACACGCTATGGCCTGGCCGCCACGTACATCCGCTCCCCTTCCGGCAAACGCCGCGCCCTGGCCCAGGAAGTCCAGGACACCATCGATCGGCTGCTGCCGATTGCCCGGGAAACCGGCGACCATGTTTTTCTTGGCGTGTTCGGGCCGGTGGAGCGCTATGAAACCGGGGCCGCCCGCCAGAGACGCTGTTATCGCGACCACGGCAACGGCAAAGCCCTCATCGACGATGCCGTGCGCCGCTGGCAGGAGGAAATCACCTTGACAACCCCCGCCGCCCACGACAGCGTATCTGGGTAGGTCGGCCATGTAGGTCGGCCTTGTAGGTCGGCCTTTCCAGGCCGACGCCCGGATGGACCTGACCTGGGGCGAATAAGGTCGGCCTGGAAAGGCCGACCTACAAAGGTGGAGACACTACGCCATGTGTGCCCTGCTGGGTATGGCCTTTTCCAAGCCCATCGTGGCGGGATTTTCCATCCGGGAATTCGCTTCCTGGGGGGAAGACAACGCCGACGGCTGGGGTTTGGCCTGGTATCCGGATAATTCGGCGGCCGTCGTCAAGGAACCCATCTCCTGGCGCAGTAGCTCCCACACGGGGTTTTTGGAGGGTTATCACAATCTGCAATCCCGCCTCTATATTGCTCATGTCCGCCATCGCACCACCGGCCGGGAGCCCACCCACGCCGACACCCATCCTTTCGTCCGGGAACTGGCCGGAAAAGAATACTGTTTTGCCCACAACGGCACTTTACAAAACTACCAAGCGTCCTTGCCGCTCGGACAATTCCAGCCCCTGGGGTCCACCGATTCGGAATATCTGTTTTGCCATCTCCTCGAGGAGCTGGCACGCCAGGAGAAAAACCTGGACGAGGAAGCCGGCTGGCGCTGGCTGCATGCCAGGCTGTTGGATGTGAACGGCCTGGGGAAGCTCAATTGCTTGCTGACCGACGGCCAACGCCTGTTCTGTTATCACGATCGCGCCGGTTTTAAGAGTCTGACCTATTGCCAGGTCTATATTTTGGGCCAGGGCGCGCATCATTTTGAAGATCCCACCGTCCAAATCGACCTGGAAGGCGAACCCCTCAATCACGGCTTCGTGGTGGCCACCCAACCGTTGAGCTCGAAAGGGTGGAAGGTCCTCGCGCCTGGAGAATTGCTGGTTCTGGAGAAGGAACGGCCGGCCATTCACTTCACGGCTTGCCAACATCTGGCCCCCCTTCCCCAGAGGGATGCCCAAGCAAACGCCTTTTGAGATTTTGCTGGTCTAAAATTTCGTTTCACCGCGGGAAACTTCACTTCATGCTTGCAAGGATTCGCGTAACTGCCGGAGGCCGCGCCGGAGAACCTCCCAATGCGGAAATACCAGCGCCTGGGGTTGAGCCTCGGGCCAAGGCCGCAAAAGAGACGTGCGCCCAACCCAATCCCGGAATTTCTTTAGTTTCCCCCCCCTGAAACGACATGCCCTACTTTGCTCAAGGAATGTGGTACAATCGCACATTTTGACCTACGTTTTACCCAATTTGCCTGCTAAACTGAAAATCATAACCTATTATTTTTTAATTCTTTAAGTAAATTAAAAGATCATAACAGTAGAATTGGCACACTATTCGCTCACCAAATCATTCGGACAGTTATAGGGGCTCACTGTTTCAATTTGTCCGGGCAAAGCCCACGCATCTATTTTCGGTGCATCATGCCCTCGGCCATGTTGCCTGCCCAGCGCTTGCGAATTGTTAGTCGGAAAAAGTTGCGACCGAAATATACTCTCCCGCCGCTCCGGCCTTCCTGGTTGAATCCTTACGCGCGGGGGGATTTGTGGCTCGAGCCCCAGGACCGCGATTGGTTCGTTCTGTGTTTCAATTATCACCCCTTGGCCTACTTGAAGGGTTCCCCCCTGGATTGGATCGCCCTCAACCAAACAGTCTTCCAATTGCGCCATCGGCCTTCGCGGCAACGGAGCCGATGACCATCCTTCTTTTCCCCCCCGCTCGTCTAAAACAAGTCATTTCCCCCGCTGGCGGAGGCGTCGCTGTAAATCGAGGGCGGCCTCCTCGTACAGGGAGAGCAGTTTGTCCGCCGCCTGGTCGTTGGAAAAGCGGCCCTGGGCGCGAATGGCCGCCTGGCCCTCCTCGACCTGCTTGAGCAAGCCGCGGGCGGCCTCCACGTCGAACACGCCTTTGCCGGCCAGAGCCACGTACACCGGCGAACTGTGGGCAAACAGCACGTGATCCAGCTCATTCTTGGTCGTGCTGTCGATGCGGACGGCAAACCAGGCCGGCTCGTCGATGCGGACCTCGTGCACCAGGGTAGCCTGGAAAGGATTCTTGCGGTCGGGAGCTTGTTTCTTGATGACCTTGCCGTTGTGGACCAGTTGCAATTCCTGGAAATTGTGCCGGCCGATCGCCGCGGCCTCGATTTTGACTTTGCGGGGCTTGGCCAGATCCAGCGTCTCACCGATGTCGCGGCCATCCACGGTCAACGACAGCAGCGGGCCGTTGCTGGCCTGGCAGCGGCCCGCCTTGAGGGCCTCGAGCCAGCCCGCAATGGTCAGCTTGCCAGGCGCCTTGGCGTACACCCGCGCGAAATCGTAAATGAACCAATCGGTCCCGGTGCTGATGGGCAGGCGTAAACCGATATTGAGATAGCGATAGTAGCTTTCCTCGAAGGAGCCGCGGCGGCTGCCGTCGAAGACGTTCAGGGCGTCGAGCCGGCCGGTCAAGGCGCTGGGCACGTCTTCGAAGCCGAAGCTATTGTGGCACCAGATGATGGTCGCTCCCTGTTTGCGGGCGTCGTCGATGCCGAGGCGCAAGGGCCGGTCGTCCACGCCGGCGCCGGTAATGCCGGGGCCGAGACTGACCGGCTTGACCAGGTTTTTGAGGTTCAGGAACATGACGTGGCCGTAGCCCTCGCCGTAACTCTTGAAGTTGTGGCGATGCTCCTGGCCGTTGTTGAACAGGACGCCACTGGCTTTGAATTGGGGCAAGTCGCCAATGGGATAGCGATTGGTAATGTACGTGAGGTCGTCCTTGTGGCGTTCGAGATAGGAGTTGAACAGGATGCGCAAACCGTCAGCGGCGGGAATTTGCTTGAGGTATTCGTCCGCGTCTTCCTTGGAAAGTTTCATCAAGTGCAAATGGGTATTGCCGGCGACCAGGCCGTGGGCTTCGGGGCGGAAGACGTTTTCCAGCTTCACCACGATTTCTTGGGGAGGGTTTTTGCGCAGGTCCAGGTCCAGCCGGGTCAGGGCGGTTTCCAGGCCCGAGAGCGCTTCCAGGCGCGCTTGCCGCGGCAAGGTCGTCTCGACTCCACCCGCGGGAACCACATACCAGCCGGCGACGGCGTCGGCCACTTTCAGACCGCGCAGCCGATTATAGACGCCGAGCAGCTCCAGCGGTTTATTTCCCTCCTTCGGCCACAAGCGGACGATGCCGCCGCGGTCTTTCCCCGTGACGAAATCCACCAGGCGCAGGCGGATTTTTACTGCCTCTTTTTCCGGCTTGGCCGTGAGATAGGCACCGAGGGAAAAAACCAGGACCGCAGTGAATGCCAGAAGTATGGTTCGCATAGGTAAACTTTCTCCTCCGCAAGGCGCGGCTTGGCTTGCGCCGATTTGGCAGACCAATTCCGGAACCTATTCTATCATTGTGGGTGAGGAAAATAACCGGAAATTCGTTTGGACAGGCAGCGTCGGATATCGATATTTCCGGCATCGGCCGGTTGACCAACCATGTCGAGCACCGGGGGTAAAGGAAAATTACCGGATATTCGCTTGGACAGGCAACGTCGGGTATGCTTCAATAATAATACCCCAAGGGGTACGACGCCTTGGACCCCCCTTACCCAACTTTTCCGCTGACCCAACCGAGGGCCATTGGCGAGGTAGAATCATGAAATCACTACTGATTGCTGTTATCCTGGCCTTGGGCATAACCATTACCGAGGCTCAGGAGGAGGGGGCCAAAATCGCCGCACGGGCCGGCCCCCAGGCCGTTGACTTGACCAAAATCGAGCGCAAAATCCTCAAGGAGCCTGCCTACCAGACAAAAAAACAAGAATACTGCCTGCTGGTCTTCGGTCCCGAAGCTAAACTGCGCGTCTGGTTGGTCCTGGACGGCGGTACCTTGTATGTGGATCACAACGGCAACGGCGACCTGACCGATCCAGGCGAACGGTTCCCGGTCGGCTCTGATGCTGGGGACATCGACGATCCCTTCGGCAAGACAAGACACCTGCGTTTGGTCGTTTTTGGCACCGCTAAGCAGCGGGACACCGATAAGAACCGGGGTAAAATAAGAATTCTAAAAATCGCAGGCAAGTACCGGCAAGATTGCTCCCCCAAATACGGCAGCCGGCCGAGCGAGGCGCCCATCATACACTTTAACGGCCCCGTGACTTTGGAACTGGATGAACCCCACGAGCGAATTTCCAAGTTTGGGATCGGTCCAGCCGGAATCTTGCGTCGCGGCCGGGAAGCTTACGTCCCAGGTCACCTTGGCACCCCTGGTCTAGGGGAAGGATCCTTTGCCTATTACTGGGCTAGGGAGATCGTCCCGGACGGTTTGACGGTCGAGTTCGAGTTTCCCGCCGCGGCAAAGAATCTGGTTTCCGTTCGCACCAAGGGCCGTCTCAAGCCAGATGATATAATGATGGAAATAAACTTTCCGGTGCCGGCGCAGGCGAAGTTGGGTACAGTTGACATCAAAGCCTCCTTGCCGGATAAAAAAGGTTTTTCCGGAGTGCCTTTTACTATTCCCAAGGTCGAGATTCGTGAGTGAATTCAGTGCTTCCTGGGCTGCTAAGCGAATTGCGCGTTAGGTTTGCGTGGTTCGGTAAAGGAGGTTGAGAAGCAATGTTCCCAATCTCTTGGCGCTTGCTGAACGTCGTTTTCGTCGGCCTCAGCCTAGGTCTCGGAGCAGCCCAAGCTGATTCCATCACCTTTAAAGCGGATGATGGCGTTCAATGGCGTGTCTTTTTCGACCCCCCGGTGATGCTTACCTTCGACGATACCAAGAAACCGAACGGTACCATCGGCACCTTGACCATGACGGTCATACGCCAAAACAATAAGTCAATAACGTTGGGGTTTCAACAGGAGAGTGTCGCCGCAACAACTGGTGTGACTGAAGGGCTGCGGTTGAACTTCGAGGCCAAGATAACCAACGCGACAGGGATCGATTGGTCAGGCAACCAACTCCGGCTCATCGATGATGCACCCGCAGTCGCGGGTGTTAAACCAAGCGATAACCATCCAGCTTGGCCGCATTTCCACCCCAGAACGACTCTTGTGAAAGCGAGCTTCAAGCCGTATGTATTCGATTTGCTTAACTTGAACGACCCGGCCGATCTTCTTTTGATTAATGATTTTGGTGTGAATCTGGTAAAAGCAAATCCGAATGAGGTTTTCGAGGTTGCGAACCTTTTACTCCACGAGAGGCATTTTGCTCCGCAGGATTTGGTGTCTTTTGATCCCGGGCTGAGGCTCTTTCGCCTTGTCGAAGCGCCCGTGCCGATTCCGGTTACCGGACTATAGCCGGCACGTGTGTTTTTTTCGTCACCAGGTGATTGCCTCGTTAAGCCTGGGCCGGTGCAATTCGAGAAAAAAAGGGCGGTTGTGAAGGCGTGATCCCATGCTCAGAATCGCAAGTCGCTCGACAAAGGTGTGTGACGGCATCAGTCGTCGCGAATTGATCCGCGTCGGGGCGCTATCGCTGTTCCCTGGGCTGACTTTGCCGCGTTTGCTGCAAGCGGAGTCGAGCCAGCCGCGCCGGGGCCAAGCGGGGCGGGCCAAGTCGGTTATTCTGCTGAATCTCTTCGGCGGCCCCAGTCATGTGGACACGTTCGATATGAAGCCCGCGGCGCCGGACGGGATCCGCGGCGAGTTCCGACCGATCCGCACCTCGGTGGCCGGCGTGCAGGTTTGCGAGCATCTGCCGCGGACGGCAAGATTGATGCACCGCGCGACCTTGATTCGCACCGTGACGCACCGCTTCAATAGCCATCACCCGTATGCGGTGCTTTCGGGCTTTGCCGGCGGAAAGGACGGCGGCGGCGGACCGTCACCCACCGACCATCCGAGCATGGGCGCGGTGCTGCAATACCTGGGCCGGTGTCGCAACGACGCGCCGGGGTACGTGTTCATGCCGGCTTATCCAGGATATACCCAGAACCCGCGGCCGGGAGCCCATGCGGGCTATCTGGGCCGCCAATATGATCCGCTGTTCACGTTGTGTAACCCGCGGTTTGAGCGGCCGGGTTCCTTTTACGATCCGGTCGTGCCGATCGGCGAATCTCTGTTGCCTGGGCTGGATGCGCTGCCGGAAATGACCGTGGATCGTTTGGATCGGCGGCGGTCCCTGGTGCAGCAGATTGACCGAGGAGTGGCGCGGCTGATTGCCTCACGGGCGATGGACGGCATGACCGGCTTTCAGCGCCAGGCCCTGTCGCTCCTCATGTCGAGTAAGACGCGCGACGCCTTCGATTTGTCCCGGGAGCCCGTGGCCATGCGCCAGCGCTATGGCCGGCATCTGTATGGCTCGAGCCTGCTCATCGCCCGGCGGCTGGTCGAAGCCGGCTCGACCTTCATCGCCGTCAACTGGGAGTGTGGCGTCGAGACGCATGGCGGCCACTGGGACATGCACCAGAACAACTTCGGCATGCTCCGCTTCAACCTGCCGATCCTGGATCAAATCGTGGCGGCCTTGTTGGAGGACCTGGACGCACGCGGGCTATTGGAGTCCACCCTGGTCATCGTCACCGGTGAGATGGGCCGCACGCCACGCATCAACGCCCGCGCCGGGCGCGATCATTGGCCGCAATGCGGCTTCTGCCTGCTGTTCGGCGGCGGCGTAAAATCCGGCATGGTCCACGGCGCCAGCGATGGGCACGGCGCTTATCCGAAGGATTACCCGGTGACTCCGGGCGACCTGGTGGCCACCATCTATTCCCTCCTGGGCGTCGATCCGCACACCATGGTTCCGGACCAGCTGGGTCGCCCCATCGCCATAACCCATGGCGGCCGGCCCATCGTTGACGTTATCGCTTGAGGGTGTGGGGTACGTTTCCAACGTGCCGGAAGTTGAGGCACGTTATACTCCACGCGGCGCCGATTGATACCTTGGTCGGCGAGCCGAGCTGCGTAAGCAGCCGGGTTGAAGTGCCCGCAACCCGGCCCCTTACGGGGCTCGGCTCGCCGAATACATGTCTCAATCTGGACCGCGGGGAGTATACAAACGTGCCCCCGGAAATTTCACCCCAACTGTCGGGTGCAAAAAATTCCCGGAAATTCGCTTGGACAGGGAAAGCCGAGTATGCTTCAATAGTAAGTTGAAGGGGGGGACACATAATGGCCAGGAATAACCGATTCTGCGACGGCATCCGCCGCCGGGATTTTTTGCGTCTGGGCACCGCGGGCCTGTTCGGCATGGGACTCACTTTGCCGGGGCTTCTGGAACTCCAGGCCCGCGCCGAAGCCCGCGGCCAAGGGCCGCGCGACGTGTCGCTGATCTTTCTCTTTCTCCACGGCGGCCTGAGCACCATCGATACCTTCGATTTAAAGCCCGAGGCGCCGGCCGAGTTCCGGGGCGATTTTCGGCCCGTCGCCACCAACGTGCCCGGCATCCAGATTTGCGAGCACATGCCGCGCACAGCCCGGCAGATGGACAAGTTCGCGTTGATTCGCTCCTTCCGCCATCACAACTCCGACCACGGCGCCGCCGATCATTACATGCTGACCGGCTACTTTCCGCAAGCCGGCTTCAATCCGGGCCTGAACCCGAATAACCAGCGGCCGGCCCACGGCGCGGTCATTGCCCGCAAGCTGGGGCCGCGCGGCGGCGTGCCGCCCTACGTCTGCTTGCCCAAGGCCCATCCCAGCACCGGGCCGGCTTATCTCGGCTCGACCGTGGCGCCATTCGTCATCGACGCCGATCCCAACGCCCCCAATTTCTCCGTGCCGGACATCGTGCCGCCGCCGGCGCTGCCCGCCGACCGGCTCGAAAGACGGCGCGACTTGCTGCGCCAAGTGGACCGCTATCAACAGGCCGTCGAAACCCAGGCCAACCGCCACGCCCGCGCGGTCACCGATTTCCAGCGCGAGGCCTTCAACCTGATGACCTCACCGGCGGCGCGGCGGGCCTTCGATATTCAGGCCGAATCCGAGCGGGTGCGCGAGGAATACGGCCGCAACTCGCTCGGCCAGTCGTGCCTGATGGCCCGGCGGCTGGTCGAGGCGGGCGTCCGCTGCGTGACCATCGACCACAGTAACTGGGACACGCACGACAACAACTTCCTCACCTTGCGGCGGGAGTTGCTGCCGGCCCTGGACGGCGGCCTGGCGGCGCTCTTCCGCGACCTGGCCGATCGCGGTCTGCTCTCCACGACGCTGGTGGTTGTGAGCGGGGAATTCGGCCGCACGCCGCGCATCAACCGCAACGCCGGCCGCGATCACTGGGGCCCGGCGTTCACCGTGGCCCTGGGCGGCGGCGGCATCAAGGGCGGCCGCGTCATCGGCCGCTCCGATCCTCGCGCCGAACGTCCCGCCGCCGACCCCCATGGCCCGGAAAACCTCGCCGCCACCATCTACCACCTGCTTGGCATCGACCCCGCCGAGGAGTTCTACACCGCCGACGGCCGGCCGGTGCAAATCGTCAGCGGCGGGCGGGTAATCCGGGAGTTGCTGTAATAAAACGTAATAAAAGACGCGGATTTTTGAAGCGATTTCTCGAAAGGGTAATGGCTGTTTACTCCCTGTCGGGAGCTACTTCGTCTCGACCACTTCCATCACGATGCACGACACATTATCGCGCGATCCCTGATCGAGGGCGAGTTGTCCGAGGCCGTCGGCGCATTCCTGCACGTTGGCATGGGCCTGCACGAAGCTCAAGATCTGCGCATCGGGGACTGGCCCGGACATGCCGTCACTGCACAGCAGGATTTTGTCGCCGGGCTGAATGGGAACGGCCTTGACCTCCGGGCCGTCGCCGACTTCCTTGCTGCCCAGGTATTTCCACAGGACGTTGCGGAAGCGGTGCTCCTTGGCCTCGGCGGGGGAGATGGTTTTGTTCTCGACCAGGGCCTGGGCCAGCGAGTGGTCTACGGTAAGTTGCTCGATGGCGTCGCCGCGGATCAGGTAGGCCCGGCTATCGCCCAGGCCGGCGATGTACATCTGCCCGCTCTTGCGCCACAGGGCCATGACGATGGTCGTGCCCATGTTCTTGAGATCGCGGTCGAGCGATCCCATGGCAATGATCTCGTCGTTGGCCTGGACAACCGCCTTGCGGATGATGGTTTTGCACTGGTCCTCGCCGGCGGCGGGGGTGAGGTTCTTGCGCAGCTCGCGGGGGACGACCTCGATGGCCCGCTTGCTGGCGATCTCGCCAGCGGCTTGCCCGCCCATGCCGTCGGCAACAATGCACACGGTCATGTCGGGAAACTGCTTGGCCTCGATGGCGTCCTCGTTGTTTTCCCGATAGTTGCCCAGAAGGGTACATTTGCCGATGTTCAATGCCAGGGCCATGCGCCCACCTCATTTACACCCCGCGACACATGCCGGAAAGGGGACGTCTTCGGCAAGTCCCGCGGCGGGTTGTGCGGCGTTCCACTACAAGGAGCTATAATACCAGACCTTGCGGGGCAAGCAAAGTCGGGTTGGTTTAAAGTCTGTCCGAAAAGGGGACAGGTCCATACTTTTTGGCAAATCCAAGGGTCCCCTTTTCGGACAGACTCTTGCCGGCCGGGTTCGCTACCCCATGAAAATTAGGCCCTTCGGGCCGTTTTGGCGACAAAAAGTTGTCGCAAACTGATAATCAAT
>CAZFGM010000120.1:0-14170 GCA_964518515.1 uncultured Alcaligenaceae bacterium
ACCAAGCACTACCCCCAGGGCCGGCGCATCGTCAAGGCCCTGCAAGGCGTCAGCCTGCGCATCGAGGCGGGGGAGTTCGTGTCCATCATGGGGCCGAGCGGCTCGGGCAAATCGACGCTCATGCACCTTCTCGGAGCCCTGGATTCGCCCACGACCGGGCAGGTATTTTTTCAGGGACGGCCGCTGCACGCCATGAGCGACCGGGAATTGTCGGCCCTGCGCCGCGGCAAGATCGGCTTCGTCTTTCAGTTCTTCAACCTGTTGCCCACCTTGACGGCGGTGGAAAACGTGGCCCTGCCCTTACTGTTGGCCGGCTGGAGCCGGGGCAAGGCCCTGAAGCCGGCGGCGGAAGGCCTGGAACGCGTCGGCCTTTCCGACCGCGTTTCCCACTTTCCCGACGAGATGTCCGGCGGGGAGATGCAGCGGGTGGCCATCGCCCGCGCCCTCGTCATCCAACCGGAGGCCGTCTTATGCGATGAGCCCACGGGCAATCTCGACTCGGCCACCAGTCAGGAAATCTTGAAGCTGTTACGCAGCCTGCCCGAGCCGGGCAAGTGCTCCGTGGTCATGGTGACGCACGACGCCCAGGCCGCCAACTTCGGCGATCGCGTGGTGCACATCCGCGACGGCCGGGTGGATGCGGAGGAACCCGTCCAGGACAAGAAGCAACCTTATGTTGTCGGTCTATCGAACCCTTAGTGTGCGTTACCTGGGCCGGCGCTGGTTCCGGGCGGTGCTGATCGTGTTGAGCATCGCCCTGGGGGTGGCCACGCTGGTGGCCACGCGCGCGCTCAACGACACCATGACCAAGGTGGGTTTGGAAACCGTCAATCCGTTCGCCGGCGTCGCCGACCTGGTGGTGTCCAACGGCGAGTCGCCGATTGGCAAAAACCTGGCCCAAGTCATCGAAAAGGTGCCCGGGGTCCAGGCCGCCAATCCGTCGATTTTCAAGACCGCGAAATTGCCGGATTACAAACAGCGCCAGGTTCTGGTTATCGGCCTAGACCTGTGGCAAGAATTCAACGAAAAAAAACGCCCCGCCCTGAAGATCACTCTGAGCGAAGAAACCGATGCTCAATACAAGGTTGCTGAGGCGGCCTATCGCACCGCCGGCCGCTTTTTCACCATGCCGATCCCGGTGATCGTTGGCGAAGAACTGGATGACTTTATTACAGGCAAAGGCGTTATCCCGATCGAAGAAAACAAGCTGTTTCATGTGAAAGTGGAAAGGGCCAACAAAATTTCCAAGCTGGTTCGCGTCGGCAAAATCAGCGGCGCGGGACCCGCGGCGGTCTTGGGCGGCAATGTCCTTATTCTGGACTTGTATCATGCCGCCAACGTTCTGGGCATGAAACAGGATCAGGTCAGCCGCATCGATGTCGTTCTGGCAAAGGACAGCAACCTGGAAACGGTTCGCAAAGCGGTGGAGGAAGCTGTCAAGGGACAGGGCACGGTGCGCACGCCGGAAGAGCAAGACCTGGCCATGGGCAACGTCATGTCGGGCATGCAGGCGGGGTTTGCCCTGTGTGGCTTGGCGGCCCTGGTGGTGGGGTTATTTCTGGTGTATAACGCTCTGGCGGTGTGCGTGGCGGAGCGGCGGCACGAAATCGGCGTGCTGTTATCGGTGGGAGCCACGCGGCGGCAAATTGTGTTGCTGTTTGCCGGCGAGGCCTTGCTGTTGGGCTTGGCCGGCTCTCTGGTGGGCATCCCGCTGGGCATCGCCCTGGCAAACCTGGGTCTGGACCAGGCCCAACAAATCCTGAGCGAGGTGTTTACCAAGGTGGAGACCCGGCAGGTCGAGGTTTCGCTGCCGCTGTTGCTGCTGGCGCTGGCGGCCGGCATCGGCACGGCCGTGGCCGCCGCCCTGGTGCCGGCGATCATGGCCTCCTACGAAATCCCCGCCGAAGCAGTTCGCCGCATCCAGAAAACCCCAACCTGGCGGTCACTTACGGCCCAGATCGTCATCAGCGTGATCCTGCTGCTGAGCGGCCTGATGCTCATGGTCCTGCGCCGGGAAGTTCCGTATCGTTTTGGGGTTTTCGGCGGCCTGGTATTGGTGCTGTTGGCCGCCCTAGTGGCCACCCCCCTGGTCACCGCCCTGGGGGCGCGGCTCATCCAACCGCTGGTCCGCGTTTGTTTTCGGCTCGAATGGCGCCTGGCCGTGGATAATCTCATCCGCTCCCCGGGGCGAACCGGCCTGGTGGTCGCCGCTCTGGCCGCCGGCGTGGCTCTGGTCCTGCAAACCTTCGGCACGCTGCGCAGCAACCGCTACGCCTTGCGCGCCTGGGTGCAGGATTTCTTGTCCGCGGACCTGGTGATCACGTCGGGAACTCCGGTGGCCAGCGACCAGAGCATGACCGAGGAATTGGGCCGGCACATCCAGGGCTTGCCCGCGATCGCCGCGGTTTTGCCGACCCGTTACTGGAATGTGGATTATGGGGATACGCAGATTCGCCTCAACGCGGTCGATGCGCCGCGCATGTATGCCGTGGATCGCCAGCGCCGGCCCCAGGCCCGCGACTTGCTCTTGTACCAACAACTGAGCGAGCCAAAAGAACATGGCTTCGCCGTCATCGTCTCGGATAATTTCGCGGCCCGCTACGGCAAGGACAAGGGCGATACTTTTACTCTCAATAGTCCCAAGGGGGAAATCCGCCTCCACATCCTCGGCACGATCCCCGACTTTTCCTGGAGCCACGGCAGTGTGCTGATGAATCGCCGTGATTTCCTGGAGATTTGGGGAGACCGCAATGTGAATTGGTACGACGTCTACCTGAAGCCCGGCGCCGATGTGGCCGCCGCCCAGGCCGTCATCACCCAGCAGTTCGCCGAGCACCATGGCCTGAAAGTCCAAACCCGGCACGAAGTGCAAAAAGACATCGACGACATGATCGATCGCCTGTATAGCATCGCCCTGGCCCAGCAAATCGTGGTGGTGTTCGTGGCGGTCTTGGGGGTAGTGACGGCCCTGTTGATCTCGGTGTTGCAGCGGCGGCGGGAGATGGGCCTGCTCCGCGCCATCGGCGCCTCGCGCGTGCAGGGCATCCGCTCGGTGCTGGCCGAGGCCGCCCTCATGGGCATCTTCGGCAGCATCATCGGCATCCTCGTCGGCATCCCGCTGCAGTGGTACGTGTTGAAGGTGCTGATCTTCGAGGAATCGGGCTATGTCTTCCCGCTGCACATTCCCTGGCTGGAGGCGCTGGTCATCGCCGCCGCGGCCATGCTCGCCGCCATCCTGGCCGGACTGGGGCCCGCCCTGCACGCCGTCCGCCAGCGCATCCCCGAGGCCATCGCCTACGAGTAAGGCGAGCGGCAGGAATAACTTACCCGGTGGAACCGGTGTCTCGCCGGTTCGGGACAGGCCAGACGCCTGTCCCACCAGTTGGCTAATTACAACCGCAAGGCCCCGTGGGGCATTCCCAAGAGGGAACCCGACGAGGGCGAGGCGCTGGAAGCCGCCGCGCGGCGCGAGACGCTCGAAGAAACCGGCGTTGGCCCCGTTCAACCCCGACCCGAACCATTACCACCACAATCGCACCGGCGAGGACAACGCCGACGCCCACCTGAAACGGCAGATCATGGGCCGCGAGGTCGTGGTAGCGATCACCAAGGGCAAGCTGGATTTCGGGCCGTGGGAGCAAATCTTCTACGGCGAGTTCGACGGCCGCCGACCCAAGCGGGTGTTGGTCAAAGTCCTCGGGGAGTGACGTTGGGCGGTTACACTTGAGCGTTGGAATTCCAGAGGCGAGCATGAAGAAATCGGCTGGAACCTTGCTGTACCGTCAAGGCCCCGCGGGCCTGGAGGTGTTGCTGGTTCATCCCAGCGGCAATTACAACCGCAAGGCCCCGTGGGGCATTCCCAAGGGGGAACCCGACGAGGGCGAGGCGCTGGAAGCCGCCGCGCGGCGCGAGACGCAGGAAGAAACCGGCGTCGCCGCCGGGGACTTGGTTCCCCTGGGCCACATCGTCTATCGCAAGAGCCGCAAGGAGGTCCACGCCTTTGCCGGCCTCGGACCGGCCGACGCCCAGCCGCGCTGTGCCTCGTGGGAAATCGACCAGGCCCGCTTTGTGCCCCTGGACGAGGCCCGGCAAATCATCCATCCCGACCAGGCCGAGTTCCTCGACCGCTTGCTGAAGTCGTTGGGTTGAATTGCCCAACGGACCCCGGGTGCCGTCCATGTCCCACGGACCCCGGGTGCCGTCCATGTCCCACGGCCACGGGCGACGTCATGGTCCATTCCTCTTTGCCAGCCGCTCCAGGGCGGCGTGGGCTTCGTCGCGCAGTGCCGCATCGGGGGCGCCGGCGGTCATCTTCTCCAGCACCTGGCGGGCGGCGGCGCCGCCGACCTGTTCGAGCACCATCATGGCCCGGCGATAGCGCAACAGTTCCTGGGGCAGGGACAGGGCGCCGGGCACGGTCAACTTTTCCAGCAGCCCACGAATGCGGCGATCCATTTCCACAGTGACCTTCTTTTTCAATTCGGCCGTAAGTGGGCCCTCGATCCAGCGGCCGTACTTGGCCAGCTCCTGCGTGGCCCGGATGCGGATCTGGTAGGTATCGTGGTCCAATTCCGCGATCCGCTGGATCAGGATTTTCGGATCGAGCAGGAAGATGTGTTTGTCCAGGAAGGCGACGCTCTGGGAGGTGGCGGCCACGAGGTCCCACACGGCGCGTTGGCCGCGGGACACGTCCTCGGCGGCCAGGTTGCGCCAATCGGCTTCCAACTCGGCCAGCGGCGGGTGCCAGGCCGGCATGTTGCCGCCGGGACTGCGGCCGGTGACATCCCACGCCAGCAGGCTGGTATCAGCGCTGCCCGAAAAGACCACCCGGCCGTTCGCGCTCACCGCGACGGCGGTCACCGGTCCGCGATGGCCTTTCCAGACGGCGATGGCCAGGCCGCTGAAGGTCTCCCACAGGCGCACGGTTTTGTCAAAGCTGCCCGTGGCCAACATGCGGCCGTCGGGGGAAAAGGCCAGCCCGTACACGGCACTGTCATGGCCTTCGAGGGTGCGGATTTCCTTGCCCTTCTCGGTGTTCCACAGGCGGACGACGGCATTGTCCCCGGCGGCAGCCAAGGTCTTGCCGTCCGGGCCAAAAGCCAGGGCGGTGATTTCGAACAGCGGTGATCCTTCCACGGGGGCCAGGCGGCGGATTTCCGCGCCGGTCGCCGGGTTGTAAAGAACAATGGTCGGAGCGGGGAGAGCCGGTGGTTTGCCGTCCTTGTCGTTTCCCGGGTCCAGGAAGGCGCCGGCGGCGGCCAGGGTCTTGCCATCCGGTGCATAAGCCAGGGCATGGACCTTGCCGGCAAATTTGAGGTGCTGATGGATGCGGGTTTGGGCCACGTCCCAGATGCGGATGCCCTGATGCCGATGACCGACCGCCAGGTATTGGCCGCTATTAGGGGCAAACGTCAGACTCAGGACCGGATCATTTCCGGACCCTTCCAGTTTTTTATCCAGTTGCCCCGAGGCGGCATCCCACAGGTGGACGGCCTCGGCGCCCGCGGCGGCGGCCAGCGTTTTACTGTCCGGGGCGAAAGCCAGTTTGCCGTCATCGGCCCCCAACGGCGTCCCGTTGGACCATTGCTTGATTTCCTTGCCGGTGCCCGGGTCCCAGAGGCGCAGTTCGCCGGCCGGGGTTGCCGAGGCCAGCAGCTTGCCATCGGCGGCCAGGGCGAGGGCACAGACCGGTCCCTGGTGGCCGGGACCGGTGGGCAGCTCCTTACCGCTGGCGACCTCCCAGCGGCGAATGGTGTGGTTTTGGCCGGCGGCGGCCAGGTGCTTGCCGTCCGGGCTGAGCACCAGGGCATCGCCGTCGCCGCCGTTGCGCCCAATCTTGGCACTTTCGGTCCGCTTGGTCACATCCCACAAGCGCATGGACTGATCGTGCCCGCCGGAAAGGAGCGTTCGGCCTCCAGGAACGAGATGCAGCGACACCACGGGGCCTTCATGGCCGGTCAAGGTGGCAAGCGGCTTGCCGGTCTGGACGTCCCACAAGCGAATCAGGTGATCATCCCCGGCGGCGGCCAGGGTCTTCTCATCGACAAAAACCAGAGCCGATACGGCGCATAGACCGTCGAATTGGCGGACCGGCTTGCCGGTGTTGGCGTCCCACAGGCGGATGGTCCGGTCGCCGCCGGCGGAGGCCAGCAGGTTGCTGCTAGGGGAAAAGGCCAGGGCCAGCACCTCGTCGGTGTGGCCGGCAACCTTGGCCACCGCCGCGCGGGTGTCATAATCCCAAACCACAAGGGAACCGTCCTGACCGCCGGAAGCCAGGAGCTTGCTGTTGGGCGAACTGGCCAGCGCCTTGACCGCGGTGGCATGGCCGGAAAGCTCGCCGACTTTCCTACCGGTGGGCGCCCACAAGTAAATGGTCTTGGACATGCCGGCCGTGGCCAGCACGTTGCTGTGCGGCAACCACGCCATGGCCGTCACCCAGATGGTCCTGGCCTTCCACTCCGGGTGATATTCCCTGGCCTGCGGCCATTCCACGCCGCTATCGCTATCCCACAAGCGGACGGGATCGGCCCCGCCACCCGCCGCCAGAATCCGGCCGCTAGGCGAATAGGCCAGCGCCAGGATGCGGCTGCCGTGCCGCCATTGCCGCGTCCCCAGGCGGTTCACGGCGCCCTCCGGCAAGCCGGTCTTGGAAAGGTCGTTCTGGGCCGACACCTCAGCCGCGACCAGAAACGCCAGAGCAATTCCCACGGCGGCAATTTTCCAGGCTTTGACCTCCATGACGAGCTCCTTGCGACAGAAGAGAAATTCCGGCAGAGCTTGGAGACAGGCAATCTCTCCATGATAGTAACGGACTTCGATTCACGCAACCAAAGTTACATACAATGCCCCCATGGACAGTCTGGCATTCCTCGACCGGGGTGAGCGGGCCAAGATTTCGCCGTTCATGGTGCTGCACGGCGACGAGGCGTTTCTCAAGCGCCAGGTGCTTCTGGCCCTGCGCCAGCGCGTGCTGGGGGTGGAGGCCGACGACCTGGCCTTGTCCACCCATGCCGGCGACAAGGCGGTGTTCGCGGCGATTTTCGACGAATTGCAGACCCTGCCCTTTTTCAGCAAGCGCCGCCTGGTGGTAATCGACAACGCCGATCCGTTTGTGAGCAAATGCCGCGGCTTGCTCGAGAAAAAAGTCCAGCACATGCCGGCCACAGGCGTCTTGGTGCTGGACGTCAAGTCCTGGCCGAGCAACACGCGACTGGCCAAGCTGGTGGACGACGCGGCCACCATCGTGTGCAAGGCCCCAGCCGCCTTTCGCCTGCCGCCGTGGTGCGTGCGCTGGGCCGCCCAGTATGGCAAGCAGCTCACCCAGCCGGCCGCGACCTTGTTGGTGGACCTGGTGGGCGCCGAGATGGGCTTGCTCGATCAGGAGCTGCAAAAGCTGGCGATTTACGTGGGCGCACGCCCGCTGATCGAGCCCGCCGACGTGGACCAGCTGGTGGGACACAGTCGCTCGGAAAACACCTTCAAAATCTTTGACGCCCTCGGCGCCGGCCAGACGAGCGCCGCCCTGGCTCTTCTCGGTCGCCTGTTCGAGCAGGGCGAAGAACCGCTGCAGATCCTCGGGGCCTTCAGCTATCAGCTGCGGAAGCTGGCCAAAGCCGGCCTTCTGGCCCAGCAAGGCCAACCCCTGGCCGCCGCCCTGGAACAGGCCGGCATCCCGCCGTTCGCTGTGCGCAGCGGCGAGCAACAACTCCGCCACCTCGGCCGTCGCCGTGCCAATCGCTTGTACGATTGGCTGTTGGAAACCGATTTCGGCCTCAAAGGTGGCAGCCCCCTGCCCGCGAAAACCTTGCTCGAACGGCTGGTCATTCGCCTCGCCCGGAAAAGCCAATAGCCAATCTTCGCGGATTTGCCGTGGATTTGCCGTAGATTTGGCGTTCGGGCGCAACGCGGCTGCGGACGTTGTTATTGGACGAAGGTTCGAGGCCGCTTTGGCGCGAAGGAAGCCGGCACCACCTTGGGGTCCGTTGCGCGTCCAGTGGGAAGCGCGGAGGGGGAAGTGCCGAGGGGGGAAGGCGCGCGCTCGGCGCTCCACGCTCCGCGCTCCCCTTTTTGTGGTTGCGTGTCCCAAAGGGCCTGATACACCGGCCGTAGCCAGGGGGGAATGCACTTCTCGATCCGCGCTTGCCGGGTTTCCCCCACGTAAATCTGGTCGTCGGGTTGCAGGCGGATATTGGTGCGTGGGTCGTGCTTGACGACGATGGCGGCGAGGTCCACGTGGAACACTTCCGGCCGCTTGCCGGCCTGGATGTGCGGCCGCACGACGTAAACGTCATCCGGGGCGGCGCCGGGGGTGATGCCGCCGACGCGCTGCAAAACAGCCAAGACCGTTTCCTGGCCCTGGTACGGCACCGCGCGTTGCCAGCCGATGACCTGGCCGAACAGATATATGTGTTGGCTTTGATAATCCGCAACCCGGACGCGCAGGTCCTCCGGCCGCCGGCCGGTTTCTTCGGCCAGGAGCAGGACAATTTGCGGCAGCGCTTTGCCTTCCACGCGGGGCCGGCCGTAACTCCCCAGATCGATCCGCCCGTCCAGGCCGACCGGCCGCCGGCCGGTCAGTTCCGGCCGCCCGGCCACCTCGAGGTCCAACACGTCGGGGCAGCGGACCAGGTAGCGCTCGGCCACGCCTTCCTGGCGCTGGCTGGAAAACTGGTCGGCCATGAGTTTTTTTTCCACCTGAGCCCGGTCCAACGTGCAGCCGGTCAGCGGAAAAAGGAGAACGGCTAACAGGCACAACGTGCGCGGCAGGGGAGGCCCTTCGCGGCGCCGCGACGGGGTTTGCCCCTTTTGCCTGGTTACTCTGCTTTTGCCGGATTCCATATCTCGACACAATCATCGTGGAAAGGCCGTCCCCTGTCCGTGTTCATCGGCACTGGGCTTTGTCGATCTTAAGGAGATTAAAGGGCGGCAAATAAAATCGTACCCAGAGCGGTAAGGGGCAATTTGGAGTGCGGCGTCCGTCGCCGCTTTAGATCGGCAGGGCAAGCAGTGAACGCCTCGATCTTAAGCGATCTTAAGCGGCGATGCACGCCGCACGGCGGCTTTGCAACGAAATAGTAGGTCAGGCTTTCCAGCCTGACCGAGCTAGCCCAATGTCAATCAACCTGGTCAAACGAGGTCAGCCTGGAAAGGCTGACCTACAAATGCGTGGCAAAGCCCACGCCGCACTCCAAAAATTTCCCGGCAGGGCAACTTCTGCAAGGTCCCGGAAAAAGCGTAGATAAAAACTTAGCACAGCACCTATTGGGCCGCCAGGTGGAGGAGGATTTGGACGCCGCGCTCGAGGGTGGCGTCACTGGCCGCATAGCTGATGCGGAAATGCGTGTCGGCGCGACTGAAGGTATTGCCGGGAATGATCAAGAGGTTCTGGCAAATGGCCTCGGCCACGAAAGTGGTTCCGGTGCCCCAGGGTACTTTGGGATACAGGTAAAACGCCCCCCCGGGCCGGATGATCTCGTAGCGGTCCTGGAGCTGGTCCACCAGCCAATCGCGCTTGCGGCGGTAATCGGCCACGAAAGCGGCGACGTCGTAATCCCAGGCCGCCACGCCGGCGTACTGCACCATGCTCGGCGCGCACACGAAGGTGAACTGCTGCATCTTGATCATCTCGTCGATGAGCGGGCGCGGCCCGTGGCAAAAGCCCAGCCGCCAGCCGGTCATGCCGTAGGCCTTGCTGAAACCGTCGAAGACCACCACGTCCTCGTTGAACTCGGCGGGACTGCAAAACGGCTCGTCATAACAGAAGGCGCGATAGACCTCGTCGCTCAACAGCAACAGCCGGCGATCCCTGGCCAGGAGTGCCAGGGTCCGCAAAGCGGCGCGGTCGTGGACCACGCCGGTGGGGTTGGCCGGGCTGTTGACGATGATGGCCTTGGTCCGCGCGGTCAGGGCGGACTCGACCTTGCCGACGTCGATGCGGAAATCCGGATACGTATCGACCAGGACGGTCTTGCCGCCGGCCAGGGCGATGAAATGCGGATAGGACAGGAAGTAAGGATCGAAAACGATCACCTCGTCGCCGGGGTCCAGGGTGCAGAGCAAAGCCAGGACCAGTCCGCCGCTGGTGCCGCTGGTGAGGAACACTTCGCGATCAGGATGTTTAAAGCGGCAGCGCAGGTCGGCGGCGATCTTGGCCCGCAGCTCCGGGATGCCTTGCGTGACCGTGTAGCCGTTGTGCCCCTGGTCGATGGCCTGATGGGCGGCGGTTTTGATCGGCGCCGGCACGTCGAAGTGCGGCTGACCGATGCTCAGGTTGACCGGGTCGGTGAGACTGCGGGCCAGATCAAACACTTTGCGGATGCCGGATATCTCGATGTGCCGCGCCCGCTCGGCAATCCAGTGGTCGTGCATGAACCAACTCGCTTTCGGCGTCTCGGGAACCTGGGTAGTTCTGAAGCATCTTACCAGGTGGAGGGAAAAGGGAGCAAATGAAAGGCACGCCGGGGAAGTCACGAGATGAAAAGGCATTACGACACCGCGCCGTATCGAGCAAATGCCGCGCGGAATTGATCGATACGGGCGGGGAGAATGGGTTCTCAAGTTCTGTCATTTTTTCAAAAAACGTGCATCGAAAGGAAACGGCAACAGGTCTTTCAACCGGTGCACCGCCGTCAGGTCGGTCAGGTTCCCGAGAATGATTTCCAGATCGCCGCCGAATTCCCACAGGAGCTGCCGGCAGGCGCCGCATGGCGGCGTGGGCTGGGCGGCGTCGGCCACGATGGCGATGCGGACGAACCCGCGTTCGCCTTCCGAGACGGCCTTGACCAAGGCCACGCGTTCGGCACAGATCGTCAGGCCGTAAGTGGCGTTTTCGACATTGCAGCCGGTGATGATCCGGCCGGAAACCGTTTCCAGGGCGGCTCCTACCGGAAAGTGGGAAAACGGGGCGTGGGCGTTCCGCCGCGCTTCCCGGGCCAATTCTAACAACCTGTGGTGGACGTCCGCGGACATGGAGTAATCCTTATAACAAAATCCCGGCTATGGACGCATTGACCAGCGTGGCGAGGAAACCCACCAGAAGGGCCCGGCTGCCCAGCCTTGCCAGGTCCGAGCGCCGCTCGGGCGCCATGGCGCCGATGCCGCCGAGCTGGATGCCGATGGACGCGAAGTTGGCGAAGCCGGTCAAGGCATAAGTGGCGAGGATGTACGACCGCGATCCGGGCCAGATGCCGGCCCCGGGAAGCGGAGTCATCAGGTTGACGGTCGTGGCGACCGGCCCGCTGCCCGGCGTGCTCAGCCAGCCGACCGCCTGGGCGCCGACCACGGCGTTCAAATCCGCGGACCGCCATTCCGTCAGCTTGGCATACGCCAGAAATTCGTTGCCCACCAGCTTGATGCCGAGCAGATCTGCCACGTGCGGAATGTCGTTTCCTTCCACCCCCATAAGGAAGGCGGCCGGAGCGAATAGCCGGGAAAAAATCCACTCCAGCGACAGGCCGGGAATCACCAACCCCAGCACAAAATTGATCAGGGCAATGAAGGCGATGAAGGCGATGAGCATGGCGGCCACGTTCAGGGCCAGGAACAAGCCGTCGGAAGCGCCGGCGGCGGCCGCGTCGATCACGTTGCGGTGCGGTTGTTCGACGAAGGTCTGGACCTTGCCCGCCGTCTGGGGTTTTTCCAGCTCGGGATAGAGCAGCTTCGAAAGGTATAATCCGCACGGCGCCGCCATGACGCTGGTGGCCAGGATGGCGATGGGATCGGCCCCCATCTTGATGTACACGACCATGATGCCGCCGGAGATGGTGGCCAGACCGCCGACCATGAGGGCCAGAAGCTCCGACTGCGTCATCTTGGCCACGTACGGCTTGACGATGAGCGGGGCCTCGGTCTGGCCCATGAAGACGTTGGCCGCCGCCGACAGGGTTTCGGCGCCGCTGGTGCCCATCAAGTACATCATGACGCGGGCCATCACCCGCACGATGAACTGCAACACCCCGAAATAATACAGCACCGTGAAAAACGACGAGACGAAGATGATCGTCGGCAAGGCCGAGAAGGCGAAGATGAAGCCGTTCTTTTTACCGAACACCCGGCTCAAGGCCTCCGGATCGGCCAGGGGACCGAACACGAACAGAGCGCCCTTGTCGGCGAACTGTACGAATTTGGTGATGGCCGCGGATAGGATCCGGAAAATCTCATAGCCCGGCCGGACACCGAAGATTTCGAACTTGAGGATGAAGAGCACCAGGAACAACTGCAAGGCGATGCCCCAGCCGACGGTCCGCCAGTTCACGGCCCGCAAATTGTTCGAGAACAGGGCGACGATGCCGATGAAGCACACCACGCCCGCCGCCGCCTGCCCCTGGGGCCCGATCCCGTCCCGCGCCCCATAGGCGAGCAGGCCCAGCCCCAGGATCCCCGCGCCGATGGCGATCCGCCAGGACCGGGGCGTCGGCGGCAGCGCGGGCTCGGGGAGTGACACAGGACCGTCACTCGCTGGCGGCAAAGTCGCCTGCATGGCGCTGGCCGGGTTGAGGGGGGCGGATTCCATGCAAGGGCTCGCCAGGGGCCGACGTTATGATGGTTCGGAAGCGCTGTTCATTTCGTAACCGTTCACCCCTAAAATTACTTCCACAAGCCACTGTAGCCGCAGGCTTTAGCCTGCGGTGGTTTAAAACGCATCGATTGCCCGCCGCCAACCGCGCAGGCTAAAGCCTGCGGCTACAATGTTTGTCATTTTTGGCCGTGAACGGTTACTTCATTCTTCCAGAGTTTTTGCGGAAACGACCACCTCCAACCACTTTCTCAATTGTTCCAGGTCCTTGGTTGCCTGAATAATTCCGCGGTTTTGCAAGGGATCTGGCCAAATCGATTTTGCCATAGGCAAAGCAGGAAACTCCCGGAGGGCCCCTTTCTTGATACCTGCTTTTTCTCCAAAAGTTCATCAGCAATCGTCCGGTGCATGGTGGTTACCTCCCTTCGGCATTTACTGATTTCGCCACTACCTGTTCCAGCCTTCGTCGCTCCGCGGGTTGTTCATGGTACACCATGGCATCAATATTCGAAAGAAAATCCAACTTCACGCGGAACGACAAGCGGCCAGAGAAACCGAAGAAGTGACGACCGGCCGCGGACATGGTAAGCTAACCGCCATGAGCGAGGTCAGCCGCATTCTGTCCGCCATCGAGCAGGGCGATCCGCAGGCCGCCGAGCAGCTCTTACCGTTGGTCTATGACGAGCTGCGCAAGCTGGCGGCCCAGAAGCTGGCCCACGAGAAGCCGGGACAGACGCTTCAGGCCACGGCGCTCGTCCACGAGGCGTATGTGCGTCTGGTGGGGAGCGGAGAGGAGGCCCCCTCCGAGCAGCCGCACTGGCACAACCGCCGTCATTTCTTCGCCGCCGCCGCCGAGGCGATGCGCCGCATTCTGATTGACAACGCCCGCCGCAAGCAGAGTCGCAAGCACGGCGGCGGTTGGCAGCGCCAGGACATGGATGCCGAGGCCCTGGTCGCACCGGAGCCGAACCTGGACCTGCTGGCTCTCGATGCGGCGCTCGAGCGGCTCGCCGAACACGACCCTCTTAAAGCCAAGCTCGTCGAGTTGCGTTACTTCGGCGGCTTGACAGGCGACCAGGCGGCCGCGGTCCTGGGGATGTCCGCCAGCAGTGCCGACCGGCATTGGGTCTATACCCGGGCCTGGCTGCGCCGCGAGCTCGGCTTCGGCGTCGAGTCCTGACGCTCGTTTTGCCCAACGGTTTTGGAGGACGGACATTCCTGTCCGTCGCGCGCCGACGCCGGCAAAGGCGGACGGACAGGAATGTCCGTCCTCCGAAATCCCGACGGACTAACAAATCCTGGTGCTGCACGCGCTTTTTCTCGCATAGAAAGGTGGAGGCGAACACGGTCCGCCTCCGAGGTGGCTCATGAACGAAGAAGAAATCTTCCACAAGGCCTTGGCCCGGAACCTCCCCGAGGAACGGGCAGCGTATCTGGAGCAGGCCTGCGCCGGCAACCCGGCCCTGCGCGCCTCGGTCGAAGCCCTCTTGCGGGCGAATGTCGGCGCCAGCGGCTTCCTGGGCAACCCCGTCTCACCCCTGAGCGCCACGCTGGATCAGCCCATTTCGGAACGCCCCGGCACGGTCATCGGCCCGTACAAACTGCTCGAGCAGATCGGCGAAGGCGGCTTCGGCGTCGTCTTCATGGCCGAGCAGA
>CAZFGM010000121.1:0-14067 GCA_964518515.1 uncultured Alcaligenaceae bacterium
CTGCTGATCGCCGGCGGCGCGGTCAGCCCACCATGCACCCGGCTTGGCGATTACTTTCTGTGGTTGGGGCTTGTCTTTTTTTTCCTCTTTCTTTTTTTTGGCCGCGTCCTGTTTCGGGTCCTTCTGTTTGGGCGGCCAGATCTGGTTTTGCAGCCAGATCCAACCAATAAAGATCGTCAGGCAGATGACGATGAAAAGCACGAAATTGGTGCGCTGCTCCATGGTCGGCTATACCCCACGCGGTGGGAAATTGAGCCGGCAAGCTTGCTCGCCGCGGGCAGCATCCAGTCCACGGCGAGCAAACGCGCCGTCTGAATAATGTTGCGGTATAGGATAGGGACAAGATGTCAGGCAAGCAAATGTGAAATCCTATCCTCGATTCCCGGCCGTTTATGGTTTCGAATTATGCATTTGTTATTTCGAATCTCTGGCTACCATGCGGGCAGCCCATTCCCTGTCTTCCTCCCGCATAGCAGCGGGCAAGTTGCCCTGATAATTGACTTTGCGAGCAAAACGGGCGCGATCGTAAGTGGTGTTGAAAACGGCCGCCAGGTCGAAGGTAATGTCGGCGTCCGGAGGGCGGAGCGGCACAGGCAGTCGCGCCAACGGATCGCGAACGGTCCAGGAAAAAACCTGGGCATTGGGCCTTTGTTCGCTGCGGGCCACGAGGTAATAGTAATCGCCCGCGGGGAAGGGGGCGGCGGTGGGCATGCGCCGGCCGCCGCGCAGCAAGTCCAATTCCACCAGATTGACCTTCTGGTACAGAAGTGCTCGGCGTTTCGACAAATATTCAATGCGGCCTGGCGGCTCTTTGTTCGCAGGCGAAAGCAGTTCCAGCACCGTAACCAGTTGGCGATCCGGCTTATGCAGGATTTCGATGTAACCCTCCCGCGGGCCTTCCAAAATGACCAGGGGAACAGTTACCGGCTCGAGGGTGGCCACTATTCCGCCCGCCGCAGAGGATGGCGAAGGGATCGGGGCCCGCGCCACACCCAGATCCGGGTAGATTAATTTGCGGGTCTCGGGATCCCTTTCCACCAAGTAGACCCGCTCTGCCAAGTTTGCCTCATACTGGTCGGGCAAGGCATCGGCCAAGGCATCGGCCCAAACGTTGATAAAGCGGATATGAAAGTCGGACCAATAAGCCGGTTCTTCCAAAAAGGGATCCATTCCGGGAAAAGGGCTGGGCATATCGGCACCTCATAGGGGCCGGATCAAACCTGGAAAAACCGTCTTGCTTCGTTCACCGGCCGTCGCGTAGGCGGTCGCCCAGGAAGTTATCCAGATCGGGAATGGCGTAGATTTTCTTGACCGTGGTGTCGATGTCGTACTCGAGGCGGCGGTAGCGAATGGTTTCGCCGTCCAGGAGCACGTAACAGGCGCGCCAGTCGCCGTCGCGCGGCTGGCCAACCGAGCCGACGTTGCACAGCGTCTTGCGGCCATCCAGCTTGTAAACGTAGTCGATCTCGTCCGGGGCGTGGAACTGGTACATGTCCTCGGGAAAGCTCTCGGTGAAGATCCCCGGCACGTGGGTGTGGCCCTGGAAGCAATAGCGCTCTACCAGGGCGAAGATGCGGTCCATTTTCCGCTGGTTGTAAATGTCCTCGGGAAAGACGTATTCGTTGAGGGGATTGCGGGCCGACCCGTGCACGTACAGAAAGCCGTTTTCCTTGTAGGTGCGCGGCCGCTCGGCCAGGAAATCCCAGCGCTCTTGCATCTTGTTGCGGTTTTCGCTGGGCGATTCAAGCTGGGCGCGCGTCCAGAAGATGGCCCGCTCGGCCGGCGGATTGAAGCCATCGGGATCGAACATGGCCCCCTGGTCGTGATTGCCCAGCAGGACCAGCTTGCATTTCATGACCAAGTCGATGCACTCGCGCGGATTGGGGCCGTAGCCGATGATATCCCCCAGGCAGTAGATTTCGCTGATCTGCTGCTTATCTATATCGTCGAGAACCGCTTGCAGGGCCTCGAGATTGCTATGAATATCACTGATGAGCGCTTTCACCGGACGGATCTCCCGACGGGGCGGTCCTAGGGGTTCGCCAATCTTGGATTGACGGGTCGGGCGTGACGCCAGCATGAGAGAAAGAGTAAGATGAAGAGTAAGAAGAAGATTAGGAGTAGGATTAGGAGCCACTCTTACTCTTGATCTTACTCCTAATCCTCTTCCTACTCCTGATCTTGCTCTTAATCTATCTCTTCTTCTCGCCTTTCGTCTAGCGCGTCGCCCGTCAATCGAAGGTTGACGGTCCGTGCCGCTAACCCCAAGGGTCGTGAAGCGGCCTAAAATAACCTATGTTCCCCCAATAAGCAAGTTTACTTCCAGAAGGGAAAAGGTGTCAAGTGTGGGAACGGAGAATCTCGAAGCCGAGCGGTGCTATCCGGCGGCTGGCATTCGCCCCCTATTTTTGATACATTCCTTGCACACGGAACTTTCCCGGAGACTCCCATGAAGATTTGGCCCTTTTCTGCCCTGCTTCTTTTCCTCCTTGGCCAAGCGGCCGCCGCCCAGGACGACCTCGAAGCCAAGGCCGTGCGGCTGGTGGAAAAACTGGGCGGCACGCTCAGCCGCGATCCGAAAGCGAAAGGCAACCCGGTTTTGGGAGTGAATCTCAGTGCCAAGGACCTCAAGGAGCTGGATTGGAAAGATTTGGCCGGCTTGAGCCAGCTGCAAAGCCTCGACCTTAGCTTCACGATCGTGCCCGATGCTGGGCTGAAAGAACTGGCCCGCTTTCCGCAACTGCAATCTCTCAATCTCGGCGCCTCCAAAGTGACCGAGGCCGGCTTGAAGGAACTGGCTCCGCTCAAGCAACTGCAATCCCTGGGTCTAAACTTCCTTCCCCTGACCGACGCCGGCTTGAAGCACCTGGCCGGGTTGGCCAATTTGCGGAGCCTTGCCCTTGATGGCACGAAAGTTACCGGCGCGGGCCTGAAAGAACTGGCCGCCATCAAGGATTTGCAAATCCTGAGCCTGCGTTCCACCCGCCTGGCCGACGCGGAGCTGAAAGAACTGGCCGGCTGCAAACAATTGCAAGACCTGGACCTCGCCCAAACCGACGTTGCCGACGCCGGGGTGAAGGAATTGACCGCCCTGATGCAGCTGCAGAAACTGAACCTCGGCAGCACCCGCATCACCGACGCCGGCCTGAAACCGCTCGCCAATCTGGCCCAGCTCAAGGAGCTGAACCTTAACTTGACCGCCATCACCGACGCGGGGGTGAAAAACCTGACCGGGCTCGCCCAGCTACAATCCTTGGGGCTCGGTCATACCCAGATTACCAACGCGGGCGTCAAGGAGCTGGCGACTCTAAAACAACTGCAAAAACTCCACCTCGGCCACACGCGCGTGTCCGACGACGGCCTGGCGGCCCTGGCCGCCCTGATCCAACTTCAGGACCTGTACTTGCTCAACACCCGCGTCAGCGATGCCGGTGTGGCCCAGTTGCAAAAGGCGCTGCCCAAGTGCAAGATTCTCAGGTAAGGTCTGTCCTGGTCGCCTTTCTCCCCTGATTGGCCGTTCGTCCTTCGCGGGCCAGCCGGTGCGGGAGGACCCACAAGCCGCCAGCGTATTCAGCGGGTTTTTCCTCAAATCCTCTCGGAAAAAAGGCCGCTCGCCGGTCGTAAGCGACCGACGCCCGGCGACCTCCAAGGAGAAAATCGTCGTGGCCTGGCAGAAGAGACCCCGTGCGGGCGCGGACCTGAATGGAATTGATGGCCTGGAGAATTTCCTTGGCAAAGCTCTTATCCTTGGGATGGAGGTTGGCGGCGAATTGCAGGTATTTGATGCTGGCCGGCGTGCCGATGTCGCGCAAGATATGGACGGCGGCATGACGGGCGCCGCCGTCCTTGCTGTTGAGCATTTGCACGACGGCGGGCTCGGCGACTGCCGGCCCCATGTCCCGGAGGAGCTTGGCGGCGTGGTTGCGATCGCCGAGGTGGTTCAGGCGCAGGGCAATGGCGACGGCCGCCTTGGCATCCTTGTATTTCGACAGTTTGGTCATGGACTGGTGGCGATTGGGATTGGTAACGGCGCCGACTTCCTGGATTAATTTCCCCAGGAGGGCCGGGTTGGGCGGGTCGCCGGGGCCCGGTTCGATGCCGCCTTTGCCGGCCCAGTGGCTATAGGCCTGGTTGGCCGCCACCTGCACGTTTTTGTCGGGATCTTTCAGGTAGGGTTGCACCGTCTGGGTGACTTCGCCGCGGCGCGGTGCGACCACCTTGGCCTTGGCCAGCCAATCCAGGGCGCCCTGGCGCGAGCGCGCGTCCGGAGCCGTTACGTCCTTCAGGGCTTGAGTGATCAGCATGTCCTCTTTGGTCTTGAGATCCTTCAAGGCCCGAAGCGCTTCGAAGCGGACGCTTCCCTCGGGATGATTCATGTAAGCCAGGGCGGCTTTTTGGCCCAGGGGAGACCCCATTTCCACTAGCAGGCGGCTGGTCAGGGCCTGGTGCTTGGGAAACTGGCTGGCCACGGCCTCGGCCGCGCTCGCGTCCTTGATCTTGGCCAGGGTTTCCATGGTGTACGCATGCGGGACCGTCGGCTGTTGGCCCAGCAAATGGACCAGGGTGGCAACGTTTTCTTTGCTGCCCCAGACCTTGACCGCGTCAAAAGCCTTGAACCGGGTTTCCTTGACCACGAGCAATGAATCCAGGGCCCGGGCCACTTCCGGGCGGAAATTTTCCAGCGCCGGGGTTTTGATGAACCACTCGACCCCGGTTTTGCGGATTTCCACATCGGGGCTGGCCAGGGCCTTGATTCCCTCGGGAATCAGCTTGTCCTTGGGGGTTCTCAGTTTGTTGAGCAAATTCTGCACCCCTTCGCGAACCTGCCATTCCTTGTGGAAGGCCCTGGGGATCAAGGCCGGCTCGGCCACTGCGCCGAAGGTTTCCAGGGCTTTGCGGGCGCGATCGCCGTCGCCGGGTTTTCCCAGGTAGGCCAGGACCGGTTCCACGCCGCGCTCATCCTTGAGTTTGGCCAGGGCATCCATGGTCGCGCCCCGCCGGTCGAAGAAGCTATCCGGTTGCCCCTGGAACTGCAGGATCTGGATCAGGGTTGGCACCTGGTCCTTGGTGGCCCAGCGCACCAGAGTCCGTTCGGTATCACGAGGCAACGTGGCGAACGTCTCTTCCAGGGCCTTGGCCACGTCGGCCCGTTGCCCGGCAGGGGCCTGGTTTGGATCCAAGCCGCCGAAAAATTGCAAGGCCTGGCGCTTGGCCTGGTCATCGCCGGTGCCCAGGTTCACCAAATGCTGACCGAGGTTGAGGGGGTTTTCTTTCTTGCCGATATTCTTATCGAAGTTGGGGAAGCCATCCTTCTTGATGTCCTTGAACTTGTCCTTGAAAACATCCTTGCCGAAATCTTTGAAACCGTCCTTGGCGAGGTCCTTAAAACCGTCCTTGAAGATGTCCTTGCCCACGTCTTTCTTGAGCTTGTCCAGCCCATCCTCAAATTCTTTTTTCAATTTTTCGGCCAGTTCCTCTTCCGGGGTTTTTTTGCTGCCCAGCACAATA
This sequence comes from uncultured Alcaligenaceae bacterium, assembly GCA_964518515.1. Taxonomy (GTDB): domain Bacteria; phylum Planctomycetota; class Planctomycetia; order Gemmatales; family Gemmataceae; genus CAZFGM01. Next base: position 5,509 of record CAZFGM010000121.1, read on the forward strand.
GCGAGGGTAATGCCGCCGCCCACGAGGAGCACGCCGCCGGCGATCAGGCCGATGATGAGGGGCATGTTATTGCTCTTTTTCTGGCGGGGTCTCCGGTCATCGTCGTCGTCGTCGTCGCGGGAGCGGCGGCGCGGCGCGTCCTCGTCGTGGCGTCGGCCGGCCTTGCCCGCACGGGGGCGGTCCTCGTCGGCTTCGTCACGGCGGCGGCGGGGCCGGTCCAGGTCGTCCTCGTCCCGCGGCGGCCGCGACGTCCTGGGACCGCGGGGTTTGACCTTCGCTTCCAGGTCGTCCTCAGCCGCTGACCGCTGCGGTTTGCCCAGGGAGGTGCCCTTGACGGCAAAAACCTGCTGGCAGGTTTTGCAGCGGACTTGCTTGCCCGCCATGGTATCGGCCAGGGTGTACGGTGCGTCGCAATTCGGACAGGAAGTTTGGATTGGCATGGCAGCTCCTTACAAAAGTCGCAAGCAAACCTCTTTTCATAAACAAATTGTGATTAAAGTTTTATGAGAAAGCCTGCGGGGCGGCGATTGGCGGCCTTCAAGCATTCACAAACCCCGCCGCGGCCACCCGGTGCCTCGGCCGCCTTTTCCTTGATATAGTCTTTTGTGCTTTAGCTTACAGTACCGCGATAATTGCATCAACAATCTCCGTGGTGGTGGACGTGCCGCCGCGGTCTACCGGCTTGATCCGGCCCTCGGACAGGACGCGCTCGATGGCGCGCTGAATCCGAGCCGCCACCTCGTGTTCCCCGGCCGTTTCCAGCAAGTCGATGGCGGGCAGCAGCAGCGGCAGCGGGTTGGCGCGGCCGGCGCCGATGGCCTCGCGCGGGCCGCCGTGAAAGGTCTCGAAGACGCGAACCCCGTCGCCGACGTTGATGCCGGCGGTGGCGCTGATGCCGCCGACCAGACCGGCGCCCAGGTCGCTGACGATGTCGCCGTACAGGTTGCCCATGACCAGGACGTCGAACTGCTGCGGCCGGGACACCAGCTGCATGCAGCAGTTATCGACGATGATTTCCTTGGTTTGCAACTCCGGAAACTCCTTGGCGACGGCGCGAAAGGCTTCGAGAAACAAACCATCGGCCAGCTTGAGAATGTTGGCCTTGTGAACGCAATGAATGGTCTTGCGCCCGGCATTCTTGGCCCACGCCAACGCGAAATGGAAAAAACGCCGGCTGGCCGACTCGGTGGTTACCTTGATGCTTTGCACCACGCCGGGCACGATTTCATGTTCGATGGCGGCGTACAGGTCTTCGGTTAATTCCCGGAACAGGAGAATATCCACCCCGTGAAAGCGCGCAGGCAAGCCTTTCAGGTTCCTGAGCGGCCGGACGGCGGCAAACAATCCCAGGGCCTTGCGAAACTCGAGGTTGTAGTTGCCCAGCGGCCCGCGCGGGGGCAAGAGAATCTTCGTCTTGAGGGCCAGGCCATTGCGGCGCACCGACTCGAGCAGGGCCGGCGGCAGCGCCGGCAACCCCTGCTCCACCGCCGCCAGTCCGGCCAGATGATCCTCCCAGGCAATGTCGGCGCCGGCCGCCTCCAGCACGCGCTCGACCGCCGGCACCTGGTCGAAGCCGACGCCGCCGCCTTGTACCAGCGTTACTCGTAACCCCATTGTTACCTCGTTTTTTGCTCCTCATAAAGTAATGCGCGCGGCTCGTAGGGACCCGATTCCTCGGGTCGGGCTTGACGGGGCCGCATGAATGCGGTCACTACATACAATGCGCATTACCGGCACCTGGCAATACAGAGTATAGTCGTTTGGGAGTGGGGCGGCGCGCCGCCGCTTTGGATTTTGCAGTGCGGTGGCTCGGCACCCTTTGGATGGAGGTTGTTGAAAACCGGAACACAACTCTGGACCAAATCCTTGAGCAAAGGTAACATTTCCCCCACGAGGTTTTTTGACCCCGATAGTGTCTTGCCCCTGAACTTGTTCCCAAGATGCGGAGAAGTTAGTGTAGTCGTCACGCTCCGCGTGACGGCCATCCTCACGCGGAGCGCGAGGACTACACTGCGGTTCGACCCCGATAGGAGATTTCCAATTTGTCCCTCCTTAAGGGATGGATTGTTGCGAAAGTTCAACTTACCCAAACGGAAAGGTTTATTATGCGCTGGATTTGCTTGAGTGGCGTGATCGCGGTTCTTGGCAGCGGCGGCTTGAGCGGAGCCGACGCGCCCCCGGGTTTCACCCCCCTGTTCAACGGCAAGGATTTCAAAGGCTGGAAAGTTCCCGCCGGCGACAACGGACACTGGAAAATCGTGGATGGCGTCATCGACTACGACGCCAAAAGCGAGGCCAAGGGAGACAAGAATTTGTGGACGGAAAAAGCCTACAAGGACTTCATTCTCCGCATCGATTGGCGGCTCAAGACCGATCCCGGCTACAAAAACAAGGTGCCGATCATCTTGCCCGACGGCAGCCATAAAAAGGGCGACGACGGCAAGGAAATCCGCGTGGAAATCGAGGATGTCGATTCGGGCATCTACCTGCGCGGCCAGGCCAACGCCCAGGTCAATATCTGGATGTGGCCGGTCGGCTCGGGCGAGGTTTATGGCTACCGCACCAACCCGAAGATGCCCCCCGAGGTCCGCGCCGCCGTCACCCCCAAGAAGAAAATGGACCGCCCGCGCGGCCAGTGGAACACCTTCGAAATCACCCTCAAAGGCGACCGCCTGTGGGTCAACCTGAACGGCGCGCCCGTCATCACCAACGCCCAGCTCCCCGGCGTGGCCCGCGAAGGTCCCATCGCCTTGCAGCACCACGGCAGCTACAACGCCAAGACCAAGCAATGGAGCGGCCCGCCCAGCCTGGTGCAGTTTCGCCATATCTCCATCCGGGAATTGAAATATTAACGAGGCTTGCGTTTAGCGTTCGCCCAAACTTGTCAAGGACTGGATGGCTTATCCGGAGTCAGCAACCTCCACAATAACTCCGCCGGATGCGTCGCCTTGCGTCCGGTGAAATGCTCGATTTGCAGGCGGCAGGAAAATCCGGATGCCACGATCATGGTCTGGGCATCGGCCTGGCGAATCGCTGGGAATAAGCCCTGTTCGCCGACGAGGCGGGAAATGTCGTAGTGTTCTTTTTCGTAGCCGAAGGACCCGGCCAGGCCGCAGCAGCCGGCGTCGAGGTCGATGACCTCGGCGCCCGGAATGCCGCGCAGCAGCCGCAGCGTCGCTTCCACGCCGACCAGCGACCGCTCGTGACAGTGGGCCTGCACCAGAACTTTCTTGGGCAAGCGGGGCGCGTCAGCCTCCTGATTATTGGATGCCATTGAACGAAAGTCCGTCATCAGGGGGCTAACGCCCCCCGCGCGCCCAAGAAAGAATTCATCAAACGTCTGACATTGGCGAGCGACCACTTCTGCTTTTCGGCGCATCTGGCCCCTGAGCAAAGCGGGATAATCGTCCTTGATCGTAAGGATGCAGCTCGGCTCGCAGGCGAGGATCGGCCTCCCCTGGGCCGCCCAGGGATAAAGCCCCCGGACATTGTGTGCCGCATTCTTGACCGCCTCGTCGAGCATGCCGTTAGAAATCAGCGGCCGGCCGCAACAGCGCAAGGAATATCCGCCCAGGGCCTCGGGAAAGCCATACACCAGGTTCCAACCCGCTCGCCCCAGAAGTTCCGCCATCATCCGGGCCAAGTCCGGTTCATAGTACGTCACAAAGGTATCCGGGAACAAAAGGACCTGGCGGGAAAATCGTCCGGCATCTTTGGGGACTTGTTTTCCCAAGGCCCGCCGCGCCAGGGCCGGAGGCCGCCTTCGACGATCGATGCCCAGAAGCCGGTCGTTCAACAAGCGGACGAATGGGTGGCGCATCATCCAGTTGAAGAGGCGTGGAAACGTGCTCCCCCAGGCGGCCAGGCGGCGGATGTTGCCGAACAACCAGTTGCGCCACGGCAAACCGTGCTTCTGGAAATACTGGTGCAGAACCTCGGCCTTGAGGCGGGCCATGTCCACGTTGGTGGGGCATTCGCTCTTGCAGGCCTTGCACTCCAGGCACAAATCGAACACTTTCTTCACGGCGGGATCGGTCAGGCCGGCGAGGCCGAGTTGGCCGGTGAGTGCCAGGCGCAGAGCGTTGGCCCGGCCGCGGGTCGAGTGCTGCTCCTCGCAGGTGGCGCGATAGGAGGGACACATGGTCCCGCCGCGTCGTTTGCGGCATTCGCCGACGCCGGCACACAACTCGGCCGCGCGGGCCAGGCCGCCCTCGGCCGTGAAATCGAAGGTGGTCGGAACCTCGGCGGTGACGTAGGCGGGGCCAAAACGCAGGTTGGACGCCAGCGGCGGGGCATCGACAATCTTGCCGGGATTGAACAGGTTGTGCGGGTCGAAAGCTTGCTTGATCTGGCGGAAGGCTTGGTACAACACGGGGCCGAACATTTTTTCCTGGAACGGGCTGCGGACCAGGCCGTCGCCGTGCTCGCCGGACAGGGCGCCGCCGTATTGCAGCACCAGGTCGGACACGTCGTCGGCAATGGCCTGGAACCGGCGGACTCCCTCGACGGTTTTCAGATTGATCACTGGGCGAACGTGCAGACAGCCGACCGAGGCATGGGCATAGACGCCGGCGGTGGTGCCGTGGCGGGCGATGATGTCGAGGAATTCGGCGATGTAGTCGCGCAGGTGGTTGGGGTCCACCGCGCTGTCTTCCACGAAAGAGATGGCCTTGGCGTCGCCTTTTTCCGCCATGGACAGACCGAGGGCCAGGGTCCGCAGTTTCCAGATGCGGGCCTGGGCGGGGGCTTCGAAGGCCCGGTGGTAATGATTGCCGAATCCTTCCTGCCGCAGGTCGGCTTCCAGGGCCTCGATTCGCCCAGGCAAATCCTCGGCCCGGTCCCCGTAGAATTCCACGATGAGAATGGCGGCCGGATCGCCCTGCACGAAGTCGCGCAGCCGGGCCGCTTCCGGATTCAGTTTGGTGCTGTCGAGGATGTACTTGTCCATGACCTCGACCGCCGCCGGCCAATGCGTCAAAATGGGCGGCGTCGCCGCCAGTGCCTCCAGAAGGTCGCGAAACTGGATCACCAGGACCGCTTTGGCTTTGGGAAGCGCCACCAGGCGCAGCTTGGCTTCCAGGACCAGGCCGAGCGTGCCTTCGGAGCCGACGAATAAGTGGGCCAGGTTAAAAAGATTTGGCGAGTCCTGAGGCGAGCCGAGCCGCGTAAGCGGCCGGGTTTCGGCCCCGACGTAACCCGGCTCCTTACGGAGCTCGGCTCGCCGAAACCAATCGAGGTTATATCCGCCGACACGGCGGAGGATTTTCGGAAAGCGGCGCTCGATCTCGTCGGCGTGCTCGGCCGCCAGGCGAAGTACGGTGCGATAACCTTCTCCTTCCAGATCTTGTTGCCGGCACTTTGCCTCCAGTTCCGCTTCGTCCAGGGGCCGCAGATGGGCCATGGTTCCATCCGCCAGCAGCACCTTCAATTCGAGCACGTGATCGATGGTCTTGCCGTATAGGAGGGAGTGGGTGCCGGAGGAATTGTTGGCGATCATGCCGCCGATGGTGGCGCGATTGGCGGTGGAAATGTCCGGGGCGAATTGCAGCCCCAACGATTTGACGTGCTGGTTAAGCTCATCGAGCACGCAGCCCGGCTGCACGCGGGCCCAGCGCTCGGCGGCGTGGATTTCCACGATGTGGTTCAGGTACTTGGAACAGTCCAGGATGATTCCCGGCCCGATGCACTGGCCCGCCTGCGAGGTGCCGCCCCCCCGCGCCGTCAGCGGAACGTCCAATTGCCGGCAGACTTTCCACGTGGCGACAACGTCGGCTTCCGTTCGCGGCAGAACCACCCCCAGCGGCACGATCTGGTAGACGCTGGCGTCCGTCGAATACAAAGCCCGATCCAGCCGCTGAAAGCGGACTTCGCCTTCCAGGCTGGCCGTCAGGGCTGCACGCAAGCCCGACACATCCACCTTTTCCGCGGATCGGTCGTTGACAACCGGCAGGTCGGCGATGCGCATTCGCAAATCTCACGGAGTGAACGGTTACCCAAAATCAAAGGTCATCTTACAACCGGCATCGCAAAACCAGAATGGCTTTGGGATAATTCCAAAAACGAGAGTTTCCTTCGTGAGTGCCATCGTGACTCAAACCATTCAGGGCGAACTTTTTCCTGAAACCGGCCCGACGCTAACCCGCTCGAGCCTGTTTGCAGAAATTGTCTTTGATCGGCCGCTCGATCATGCCTACAGCTACGGAGTGCCCGCGGCCCTGGGAGCGGAGGTGGCGGTCGGCAAGCGCGTGCTGGCTCCCTTCGGACGCGGCGACAAGGCGACCACCGGCTTCTGCGTCGGCCTGACCGAACAGGCCCCTTCGCGCGAAGTCAAAAGCCTGATCCGCGTTCTTGATGACGAACCGCTGCTGACAGAGAATCTCCTGCGGCTGACGCGCTGGATGGCCGACTATTATCTGTGCGGCTGGGGTCAGGTGCTCAACGTCGTCGTGCCGGCCGGGGCAAAACAGCGGGCCGGCACGCGCTTGACCAACTTTGTCGAAGCCGTTGCGGAAGCCCTGTGCCCGAATCCGTTGCCGAGCTTGACGCCGAAACAGGCGGCGGTGCTGAATCATCTGCGCACGGCCGGCCCGCTCGAGGCGCGGCAGCTCGCCCGCCTGGCCAAGTGCGGCTCGGCTCCCATTCACGCTTTGGTGAAAATCAATCTGGCCCGCCGCGTGGCCCGGCGGCTGGAAACCGCCAACCTGGAAGAACGCGCGGTCCAGGAACAGGCGGAAGACAACCGCGGGCTGCCCCCCCCGGTTCCCCTGGAACTCAACGCCGATCAGCTCCGGGCCTGGGCCGCCCTCGAGCCGGTGCTGCACCAGGGCGGATTCCAGCCGTTTCTTCTGTACGGCGTCACCGGCAGCGGCAAGACCGAGCTGTACCTGCGGGCCATTGAGGAAATCATCCGCCAAGGCAAGGAAGCCCTGGTGCTGGTGCCGGAGATCAGCCTGACGCCGCAGACGATCCAGCGGTTTCGCGGCCGTTGCGGCCAGGTGGCCGTGTTGCACAGCCATTTGCAGACGGCCGAGCGCGGCGGCCACTGGCGGCGCATCGCCGCCGGCCAGGTCCAGGTCGTCGTCGGCGCCAGAAGCGCCGTCTTCGCGCCGACTAAAAACCTCGGACTCATCGTCATCGACGAGGAGCACGAGAATACCTTCAAGCAAGAGAACACGCCGCGCTACCACGCCCGCGACGTCGCCGTCATGCGCGCCCGCCTGCACAACATCCCCATCCTGCTCGGCTCGGCCACGCCCTCTCTGGAAAGCTGGTACAACGCCCAGCGCGGCCAGTATCAGCTCCTGACCTTGCCCAAGCGCGTCGAGGACCGGCCCTTGCCGCACGTCGCCCTCATCGACCTGCGCCACGACCGGCATCCGGCGGGGCGCTTCCACGCCCTCAGCCCCAGCCTCGAGCGGGCCATGAATCAGGCCCTGGAGCGCGGCGGCCAGATCATGTTGCTGTTAAATCGCCGCGGCTTTTCCACCTACATCCACTGCCCCGCCTGCGGCCACGTCGAGCAGTGCAAGTTCTGCGACTTGGCCCTGACCTATCACAAGGACAAGGAAACCGCCCTGTGCCATTACTGCGGCTTCGAAACCGAGCCGCCCGTCCGCTGCCCGGAGTGCGGCCTGGGCCAGGTACGCTACCAAGGACTGGGCACGGAAAAACTGCTGGCCGAAGTCGAAACCAAGTTCCCCGGCAAGGTGGTGCAGCGCATGGATTCCGACACCACGCGCCGGCCCGGCAGCCACAAGAAAATCCTCGACGCCTTCAAACACGGCGAAATCCACATCCTCCTCGGCACGCAAATGATCGCCAAGGGCCTGGATTTCCCCAACGTGACACTGGTGGGCGTGGTCAACGCCGACCTGGGGCTGCACCGCGCCGACTTCCGCGCCGGCGAGCGGACTTTTCAGCTCTTGGCCCAGGTGGCCGGCCGGACCGGCCGCGGTCCGCAAGGCGGCCGCGTCCTTGTGCAGACCTTCAGCCCGGAGCACCCCAGCATCGCCCTGGCGGCTACCCACGACTACAAATCTTTCGCCGCCGCCGAACTGGAAACGCGCCACGTGCACCTGTATCCGCCGTACCATCGCCTGGCTCGCCTGATCCTCCGCAGCAAGGAGGAGGCGGTGGCCCGCGACTTCGCCGACCGTCTGGCCGGCGCCTTCCGCGTCGAGTTCGAACGCTTGCAAGAAAACGCCGGCGCCCTCCGCCTGCTCGGCCCGGCCGAATGTCCGGTCTTCCGCCTCAAGGGTTACTTCCGCTTCCACTTCCAGCTGCAATCGCCCAACTCGGCCACCCTTCACCAGATGCTGCGCGCCGTTATCCCGACGGTCCGGCCGCCGCACGGCGTCGAGTTGACGGTGGATATCGATCCGCAGGATATGATGTGAGGGTGAAGCTGGTTTTGGCCTCTTTCAATCGGCAGTCACCTCGACTTGCGCCTTCCAGGATCGGACTCCCCCCTTGCCTGTCCCACGCCCTGGTATACATTCCTATCTTCATGGCCAAGAAACGCAAGCGGAAAGACGTGCCAGAAATCCCCATCATCGGCGA
>CAZFGM010000122.1:0-14034 GCA_964518515.1 uncultured Alcaligenaceae bacterium
GCAGACGCCATCTTGCTCATTGGCGTGGCCCCGGATGACGATCCGCAATCCCGTGTGCCGGAACGGCACGAGTGGGTTGATTACGAACTCATTTCCAGAGTGGAGCCCTTAGGCCCCGCCAATGAATAATTTAGGAGGCGTCGTGCTTGCTGACACAATCAACAGGTGTTTGCGTCGCCAACCTTTTGTGCCCTTCCGCATCGAGAAAACCGGCGGCATCTGGTTCGAGGTAAACAACCCAGAGCGATGGCTTCGGTCACACGCCACGCCGTCGAATTAGGATTCCCCGTCGAAAACGGCAACAACGATTCGCCACAATAGCGCTGGTTCACGTGATGAGTGTGGAGATCTTTTTACCTCTTCCCGGCACCTGACCCGATGATTTAGGAGGTTCACGATGCGAAGGCTGTTTCAGTGGGGAGCGATCGCGGGCATCGCCGTGGCCCTTTCGTTTGCCCTGCATGCGGGACCCCCTGCGGGGGATGCCAAGGGCCCGATGATTGCCCACATGGTCTACTTCTCCCTCAAGGACAATTCTCCCAAGGCCAAGGAAAAGCTGATCGCCGCCTGCAAGAAATACCTGTCCAAGCATCCCGGCGTAGTCTTCTTCGCCGCCGGCACCCTGGCCGAAGAATTCAAACGCCCCGTCAACGACCGCGATTTCGACGTGGCCCTGCACATTGTCTTCGCCGACAAAAAAGCCCACGATCGCTATCAGGAGGCTCCCCGCCACGACAAGTTCATCGAGGAAAACAAGGACAACTGGAAGAAAGTGCGGGTGTTCGACTCCGCGGTAGGGCCTTGAATAACTCCCTGCGGTTAAGAATGAGGCTTTCGCTCTTGTAGCCGCATTCGCCAGAATGCGGGCATTGAGCAGGCAAACGACCCGCATTCTTGCGAATGCGGCTACCGGAAATTGACTCACTTCTGCCCGCGTGCAGTATAACGGCTTTCCTGGGTCCAAGCTCCTTGCAGCCGCCGCGGCAGGTGAGCTGGTGTCTAGGAGGCGGTGACGCGCCGGTCCCCGCTCCTGATGCGGACGGGCTCGAAATCCTGGATCGATCATCCAGGATCTGGGCACGGCCCGGGTGACGTTCATCTACGACGCGACGGCCGGCACGTTGGCGACGTACCAGTACAGCTACGACGACGCCGGCCGGGTGACGGCGGAGACCATCGACGGCACGACGCGGGTGTTCACCTACGACGACGCCGACCAGCTCACCGCCGACGGCGCGAACACGTTCACCTATGACGCCGCCGGCAATCGCAGCAACACGGGCTGGGTCACCGGCGCGGGCAACCAGCTGGTCAGCGACGGCACGTGGAACTACACATACGACCTGGCCGGCAACCGGACGAAGAAAACCAAGGGCGCGACGCAGGAGACGTGGACATTCGGCTACGACAATCGCAACCAGCTGGTGTGGGCTGGAGCAGTTCGACGTGGGATTGACATGGACGGCAATAACGGCGACGCCCTCTTGAAGCGTTATGTGCACGGCGACGGCGTCGATCAAATCTTCGCTCGGGCGGACGGCAGCTACACCGCCGACTGGTACTTGACCGACCGCCTCGGCTCGGTGCGGAAGATCCTTGGTTCGGGCGGGTCGGGGATTTTCGTCGTTTGCCGAGATCAAGGCCAAGCCCGTCAACTGGCTCTGGCCGGATCGCATTCCGCTCGGTGAGCTTACCCCCTATCAGGCTCCGGGTACGTGTCGCCCGGAGCGGCTACTGGATCGTCATCATTGGTCAGTCCCTCGTGCGATGCTGGCTGGTTGCCAGCAACTCTCACTTACCTTGTACTGCAAAAACACGAAATGTAAAGTTGCCGAAATCTCCAGATGCCCAATCACCAAAAGTGTCCACCCAGCGAACAGAACGCCTGCCATTTCGTCATCGCCAGCCCGCTTCGATTCTGGCATTCATTTGACGTGATCTGACGCAGTTATTTTATCTGGCCTCGTCCTCGACCCGTCCCACCCCTCGCCCCGCCGAAATTTAATTCGGACCACACTCGGCACGGCATGGCGAAACCATCCGCACTCCGCAGCCTAACCCCAAAAAAACAAAAAACTTGTTGGCAGTTCATTTCTGAGCCGTTATCATGAGATGGTTGATGTTCCGGACCCCCTTGGGGTCCGGAAGTTGTTTCTGTTTATTTTTTGGGGGGCATGCGATGGTCGCTGTACGCCTTTGGGTCGTCACGGGCTGCACGTTGGCGATTCTCGTGGCTGGGGGGCGGTTTCTGCCGGTCAGCCGCGCCGACAACGATCCGGACCAAGACCTGATCCAGAAGCAGGAAAAACAGCGGCAAATCCAGGCCGATACCGACAAGGTCGTCCGCCGTATCGGCACCATGCTCCGCGTCATGGATTACTACAAGGGAGGCAAGGACGTCGAGCAGAAACTGCTCGGCGAAGTGGCCGACACCTTGAGCGGCCTGAGCAAGGAACAAATGACCGAGGTCCTGCGCCGCCTCGACGCCGCCTCCAAGGCCAAGGAGGAAAAGGTCGCCGACCGCGAGCTGGTCGAAGCCTACAAACGCCATCGCGAAATTCTCGATGCCCTGAAAAACCTTCTCGCCCGCTACGACGCCGTCCGCGACCTGGGCCAACTCGCCGACCGCCTTGACAAGCTCGCCAAGAACCAGCTCGACCTGTCGCTGCAATCCGGCCAGTTCGCCAAGCACCTGGAAGATCGCAACGATCCCAAAGCCATCGCCAATGTGTATTACCGCTTGCAATTGAGCAAGCAGTACCGCAGCCTGCCCCTGGAAAGCAAGCGCCAGGCCGACGACCAAACGGACGTGAAAAAGGAATTGAACACGCTGTTGAAGCAGGCCGAGGACATCAAATCCCGGCTGTCGGCCGAGCAGAAAGAACGCTTGAAAAACATGGAAAAAGTGGCCGCCGAGAAGCGTGTGCATGAAAACCTGGCCATGGTGGAAAACAAGCTGCGGTCCCTGGCGGGCAAGCCCATGCAAAACCTGGACACCTTGAAAGACGCCAGCGAACTGCAAGCCAAGGCCGCCGCCCAGATTCAGGAAATGGCCCGCGCTCTTCGCACCCCCACCGACCCGGCCGCCGCCCTGCGCGAGGCCCGCGACCGCGTCGAGCAGGCCATCGCCCAGCAAAAGGACCTGCACGAGCAGACCAAGGTCCAGCAAATCAAGCAGGATCCGGAAAAAGATCCCGCCAAGCCGCAACCCAAGAACCCGGCTGTAAAAGACCCCAAACTGACCCTGCCCGGTCTGACGCCCTTGCCGATCATCGCCCGGCCCGATTTGATCAAGGCCGATCGCGTGCAAGGCATGGAACAGGCCGCCAAGGACGCCCAGAACACCGCCAAAAACGCCGACCTGGCCAAGCAGCAGGCCAAGCTCGAATACGACACCCGCGACACCCGCTCGCTGGTCGAGCCGCTCGCCAAGCCGGTGGCCGATAAAATCGAGGGGGCGGAAAAGGCCATGCAAGAAGCCAAGCAGGCCCTGGTCAAGAACTCACCCACCAAGGCCGAACCCAACCAGGATCAGGCGGTCAAACAGCTTGAACAGGTTCGCAAAGAACTCGATAAGATGATCGCCGCCGCGGAAAAGAAACAACTCGATCCGCTGGCCGCCGTGCAGAAAGCGGCGGACACCGTCGATCAGCTCCTCAAGGAGCAAACCGACACCCGCGACAAGACGCAAGCCGCCGCCCAGGACAAGCAGAACTTGCAAATCCCGGCTCTGGCCGACAAGCAGCAAGACCTGGCCAACCGCACCGACGCCCTCAAGAACCAGCCGCTGGCCGACAAGACGCCGCAGAAGGCGATCGATAAGGCCGCTCAGGCCATGAAGAACGCGGCCCAAAACCTGCAAGACAAGAAAGCCACCGAAGCCGTTCCCAAGCAGGATCAGGCCATCCAGGCCTTGAAAGAAGCCCGCAAGGAACTGGCCGAGCAGCTGGCCGCCCTGGAAAAACGTAAGGACGACATTGCCAGGCTCGAAGACGCCGGTCAGAAGTTGGCCGAACTCGCCAAGCAGGAAGGCAAGATCGCCGATAAGGCAAAGGACCTGGCCAAGCCCGCCCAACCGACCGCGCCGCAGCAAGCCAAGGAACTCGGCCAGAAGCAGCAAGACCTCGTGCCGCAGACCAAGGACGTCGGTAAGGATCTCCAGAAGGCGAATCCCGAGGCCGCCCAGAAGGTGGCCGAGGCCGCCAAGCAAATGCAAGGCGCCAAGGCCAACCTCGATCAGAATCAACCCAAGCCCGCGGCCCAGCAAGCCGGCGACGCCACGCAGAAACTCAAGGAAGCGCAGGACGCCGTTGCCAAGGCCCTCAACGACCTCAAAGGCAAGGAGATCGTGGACCAGGCGGCCATGACGCCGCAAAAGGTCGATCCGCAAGCCGCCGCCCAACAGATCGCCAAGGCCATCGAAGAAGCGCAGAAAGCCGCCGCCGAGGCCCAGAAAGCCGATCAGGCCCTGGCCAAGGCCGATCCTCCCCAGAAAGATCTGGCCAAGCTGCAGGCGCAAATCGCCAAAGAGGCCGACAAGCTGAAACTGCCGGACGCCGCCAAGGAAGCGCAGCAGGCCGCGCGGGCCTTGCAAAAGGGCGATCTGGAAAAGGCCCTGCAAAAGCAGGAAAAGGCCCTGGCCAAGTTACAAGATGCGGTCAAGCTGCAGAAAGGCGATCCCCAGAAACAAGGCGATCCCGCCAAAGGGCAGCCGGCCGATCAACCCAAGCCGGCCGAAGCCAAGGGGGGGCAACCGCCCATGCAAGATCAGGCCAAAACCGGACCCCCGATGAATCCCGATGCCAAGCCGGCCGAAGCCAAAGCCGGTCAGCCGCAACAAGCCCCGCCCAAGACGGCCGAAGCCAAACCCGGTGATGCCAAGCCGGGCCAAGAGCCCGCCCAGGCGAAAAACAATCAAGCCCAGCCCACCGAGGCCAAACCCGGAATGCCGCCTCAGGCCGGCCAGCCCAAGACCGGCGAACCGAAGCCCGGCGATGCCAAGCCCGGCCAGGAGCCCGGCATGGCCAAGGACAATCAAGCCAAGCCCGCCGAGGCCAAAACTGCCCAGGCCGGCGAGCCCAAAGCCGGCCAACCCAAGGCCGGCGACCCGAAAGCCGGCCAGGCCAAGGCCGGCGATCCAAAGGCCGGCGAACCGAAGGCCGGCCAGGCTAAAGCCGGCGATGCCAAGGGCGGCCAGGCCAAGGCCGGAGACCCCAAGGGTGGACAGGCCAAGGCCGGCGATCCCAAGGGTGGACAGAAGGGCGCTGAAGCAAAGTCCGGCCAGGCCAAGGCCGGCGAATCCAAGGGCGGCCAGGGCATGAAGGGTGAAAGCAAGGATGCCCAGGCCAAGGCGGGCGATTCCAAGGGCGGTCAAGGTCAAGGCCAGCCCAAAGACGCCGCCCAGGCCAAAGGGCAGGGTCAGGGACAAGGCCAGCCAAAGCAAGGGCAAGGCCAGGGGCAAGCCCAAGCCAAGAGCCAGCCGGGCCAAGGTCAGGGACAGCCGCAACAAGCCCAGGCGAAAGGTCAAGGCCAGGGCCAAGGTCAATCGCAAGCCCAAAGCAAAGGCCAAGGCCAAGGTCAAGGCCAGGGTCAAGGCCAAGGTCAGGGACAAGGTCAGACACCCGGTCAACTGGCCCAGGCCCAGAAGGATGTGATGGATGCCACCAAGGCGCTGGCCAAGTCGCAGGAAGCCACGCAAGCGGCCCAGGCCGCCATCGGCCAGGCGCAGGCTCAGGCCCCGCCCGCCGTGGGGCCGCAACTGGAAAACGCCGCCCAGCAACTCGGCCAGGCCGGCCAGCAACTCGCCCAGGGCCAACCCGGTCCCGCGGGTCAATCCCAGGGTCAGGCCGTCGAGCAGTTAAATAAAGCTCTGCAAGCGCTGAACTCCGGTCTGGCTCAGATGAACCAGCCGCAAATCCAACCCGGCCAACAAGCCACGGCCAGCGCTCAACCCAACCCCGGCCAGCAGCCAGGTCAGAGCCAGGCTCAGAGTCAGAGCCAGGGGCAAGGCCAAAGCCAAGCCCAGGCCAAAGCTCAAGGCCAGGGACAGGGCCAAAAAGGCGCCTCCAAGGAAAAGAACCAGGTCCCGGGCACCGGCAACCGCACCGCCGACGGCAAGGTCAACCAGGCCCAGGCCCAGCTCAACAACGTCCGCGGCGACGAGGCCTTCCTGCACCTGCCCCCGCGCCAGCGCGAGCTGATCCGCCAGGCCCTCACCGGCCAGCTCCCCCCCGAATACGCCGCCATCATCCAGCAATACTACGTCAACATCGCCCGCGGCCGCCCGGCGGCCACGCCGCCGCCGGCGGTGCCGGGGAATAACAATAAATAGACACACAAGCCCGCAGGCGAGTCTTCGAGCCCGCGGCAAAAACACGGTATTTTAGTTTGCGAACAGGATAGCCAGATTCTTTCCGGGATAGGAAGGTTTTACTGGAAGCGGCGCAGAGAATCCGTCGAATGCAAATTCGGTGGCAGAGTGCTATGTAGAATGTAGATTTTGTCTTCTGCTATGTGACTGCGCCGAAGCCGATGATGCTTTCTAGGTGATTTACCGGCAGGGCAGTTGACGGTAGGCTGACACAAGCAGTTTTTCCAGGGAGGAACCTGGCCGACCAGATCGCGGACCGGCACCCCGGAAGTGGAACATGCTAGTGGCCACGCGCTTTGGTTCCAGGCCAATCATACCTGCAAAGGAATCCAGCATTGACACCTGCGACAAGCCGCACTGTCTTTTGCCCGAATTGCCGACAACCCATTTTGGATGATGGCACCTTCGCAGGGCAAGTCGTTTGCTGTCCCCATTGTCGCAGGCAACTTAGGATTCCGCATAACCAATCTGAGTTGTATCAGGCTGGCGTGAGTTACCCTACTATTGATAATGCGGGCAACAAAATAGAGTCGCTTCGCGTTTTGCCGCACTCCGAGTATATGCGTCTTTCAATTGAGGAGAGGCGGAGCGTCTTCAGTGTTTCGGGAATCGAGAACATTGAGACACTCTTGAAGGTCAAGAAAATCGTGGCAGAGTCTTTCGACGAGGGAATGGACTTCAAGAACTTTGAACGCAAGATGAAAAAGGCATTCGGGAACACCTTAGCACTTTCTGACATGGATCTTGAGAAGGCTTTCCGTGGTACATCGAATAAGGCCCTCCTGGCCGGGTTGCTGGAAACGCTAGAACATCGGTTGATTACGAGCGGGTTTCCGTATCTTTCTTTCGATGCCATTGATGACGACAGAACCCCAAAAACACACCTAGCACTCGAGCATCTCGGTCTTAACGGAACTAACATATACAGAAGAGATGATCCCTTCTGGCGAAAATTCATGCCACCACTCACGGATTTATGTCGTTGTTCCGTGAACGCGCTTACTACTCGCCACGCCGCGGAGCGCGGTGTAAAAGAAGCCGAGGAGTGGTTGCGGACTGGTCAATCACCGAACCGGCCTGAATGGGTAAAGTTGCCGTCATTCGATCCGCGCCTGGATTTAGAGGACGAATGGCCCGAGGACGACTCGGAAGATGAGCCGCCTGGAGTCTGAGGGCGTCGGCCCGGGTGCTGTCGTTCGACGCGCCCAGCTTCTTGACTTTTCAGCTCAAATGGATATCCTTCACAGCGTCAGCGGAAGCTGACATGCGTCCGCATTGACCTGCGGTTTTGTTTCTCAAATTGGCGTTTGAATACGCCCGAAAGGACATGTGAAAATGTCTAATGATCTTGGCGCACGCTTGCGCACGGCCAAAGAGTCGCTCTCGGCGTGGTACGATCGTCTCAATTCTCAGTGGACTGACGCCGAAAAAACTATTCAAGCGCTGAATCTTCCGACGAACGTTTGGGCATGCTTCAAGACGGAAACGGAAGAATTGGACAACCCCGATCTCCATTTGCCGCGTGATATCCAGCATTGCTTAGTGTACATGAAACGCGATGGAGAATGGCGGATCTGCTATTCCGTCGGCGAAGCCGGTGATCCCGGTTCTCATGATCCTCGGCCCATCCTCGATTGCTCACTTGAGCAACGAATCCTCGCGCTCGAAGGTCTGCCGGAACTGCTGGAGGCGATTGTGAAGGCAGCTGAGGCACAGTCTGACCGGTTCGAGGTCGCGTTGGGTGGGGCAGCTAAGTCACTTGCAGCCTTCAAGGTGCGACCGTAAAGCAAAAGGAAAATCTCCTTGCGGCCTGGTCGAATTCGTTTACACTGAGGCACATCGGGAGAGCACCGCGGCGATGTAAACCCCATAGTCTTCCGGCGGTGGGAGCCGCGGTTTAGTTCAACGGGATTCTATGCGGCGTGCTCCGCCAGCAGCCCCCCCGGCTGAAGGTCCGATCTTTGCCCGCGGAGCACGCCGCATAGAATCCTTATCGTTCGATGGCGGCGGCCGCTTTTAACTTCGCGGCGATCCCTGGGCATTAGGGAGCACGCAACCCTTGCTGCGTGGCCTTTTCTCAAGTTGCCTCATGGCAGAATCGTGCTTCCGAACTCCGTTCGCTACGTAAAAAACGGCCGGGGCGGCCAGTGGTGGCAAGCAGGGAAAATCAAAGGGGTCGGGAGTCGTTTTTTAAGGAAACCAAAGGGAAGGCTCGACCACGGACCTGGCAAAAGCCTGTGCCGTTTGATTATGATTGGAAGGGGGGAAAATGCGGTTTTCCGAGGAGCAAGCGATGACAGAAGCTGTTCGGTTCTATTGGCGAGCCGGGGAGGCGGAAGTTCCCCTGGCAAAACTCCCCGAGAATGACCGCAGTCCTTTGCGCGTTCGCCGGAGCGTGGTACAAGCCTACGCCCCGGATGTAGTCAAGCAGCTGGAACAAGGCCGGTTTGTTGCTGCTGCCTGGGAGTCCGGCGGGCAGATTTCTTTGATTCTCTGCCACCCCAACCTCACCAAGGGGGCCGGGGAGACCCTGCTCGTAAACACGACAGGGTTGCCCAGTGTGGTCCTCAGCCTTGGGAACTGGAGCGAGATCCCTGCTGCTAGCCAACTTTTTCTGACGGCTTTTGGCTCGGAAGCGGCTACCGGCGAGGAATGTGCGACGGCCAGACGCCAGCTTTTCGAGTGGCTCGTGGGACGCGGTCAGGCCGATATGGCGAAGGTCGTAAAGCGTTTCTCCGCATTCCCTTTTGGTGTCCAGTCGGACGCACTTGAGGTCATCAATATCTGGCGGCAAATCCTTGTCAAGGGACAGAAAGAGCAGATTGACCGGTTCCTGAGCGAGGTCGGGAAACGGTTTGAGGCCTTGGGCTGGTCGCGCGACACGAGTGTTGAAGGCCAGATGAACCTTGACGAGAACCAGAGAAACCGCTTTTACTGCTGGAACAATTCCCCGGACAACAGTCCTTATGTCCTGCTCTGTCTCAACCGGGCGACCGATCGACGGGTTCGCGGCGGCACCTACAATACTCATGAATGGGTTAGTCTTGCCGACTTGGCGAAAGCAATTCAGGATGTCCTGAGAGAAGTGCTCGAACCGGCCGCATCTGTTGTAGGCGTGGAGGTTTCCTACCCTCGTCTTGGGCCAATCAGCCATGTCGGCACCAGAACCGCGGCGGCCATGACCGCTCTTGCCGAGGCCGGTGACGGGCAATGGCCGCTTCCAGACGAGCTTGAACCGGTCTGGCGGACTTTTGTCCTCACGGCTTTCCGGGACGATGTCGCGGTCAGCCCGGAAGAACTGACCGCGTGGTTCATCGCCAGCGGCTGGGATGAGCAAGCCTCGGCCAAGCTGACCAGGCGGTTCTACACCGAGGCCGCACTCCTAGAGGAGTTTGAGGAGGCGGGGAGGCAGGCAGTATGACGGCGATTGGCAAAATCGTGACTGCCGTCGCCGGTACTACTGCCCCCGTAGTTTTTCTTGATTCGTGTACCTTGCTTGACGTTGTGCGAGCACCCCTGCGAAACAAGGCAAACGAAGTCCGAGTTGCTCGCTTGTTCCTCACTTCGGTGCAGAAGACTCCCAAGGCCATTCACCTCATCATCGGTTCCCCGACAGCGACTGAGTGGAACGATCACATCGACAAGACCGAAAGGGAGTGTGCGAATGCGATAGATTGCTGCAAGGCTGTGGCCGCTGTCTGTGGGCATCTGGCAATGCCTGCGCTTGCCGCCCTGCCGCCTGGAACAGACGACCTCCCGGCTCGGCTACGGCAATTATCTGCCGACCTACTCGCCGCCGCTGTTACGATGGACCACAACGCCGCCGCAATGAGACGTGCCATAGACCGTGTCATAGCCTCCCAGTTGCCTGCTCGGAAAGGCGGCACTGGTGCAAAAGACGCGGTAATCGTCGAGCACGCCGTGGAAACGACAGCGCAGCTCAGAGCCGCCGGGTTTGGTCAGCCTTGTGTATTTGTCAGCTCCAACACCAAGGATTTTGCAGAACCATCATCGACCAATCTGACTCCAGCCCTGGTAGCAGCCTTTACTCCGATCAACCTACTTTACGGGACGAGCCTTTCGCATGCCGAGGCCATTCTGTCGGCCGCTGGCTGGGTGCCGTGAGCGTCGGAGACGCCGGTCGGCTTGGCGCGGAACTTCGGTTCTCGCAGCTAATCGGCCTGATCCTGAACGTCAGTTTTAGCGCGGTAGACTCAAACCAAACTGCGCGTTATACTTGGCGCGGCCCAAAATGAGACTGTCGGCTTTCGCTCCGCGAAAGCGCATCCTTTCGCGGAGCGAAAGCCGACAATCTCAATCCTGACCGCGTAGGGTATATATGCGGTTTTCCGAGGAGCAGGCGATGAAAGAAGCTGTCCGGTTCTACTGGAGGCCGGGAAGGGGGATTCCCCTTGGAAAAAAATCAAAGCGGTCGGGAGTCGTTTTTTTGAGGAAACCAAGGGGAAGCCTCGACCACGAACCTGGCAAAAGTCGGTGCCGTTTGGATAACAATTGAAGATGCATGGTTTTTTGCCAGGACTTTCCTTTCGCGGTGCACCTATCACCTATTTAAAAATCTCATCCTTGTTCTTGACTCCCGACCCCTTTTTCCCGCGCGGCAGCTTGGCCTTCGGGAGCGGTTCGGATATCATGTCCGCTAGACATTGACGCAAAGGGGTAAGCGATGGTGATCACTCTCGGGGCCGATCTGGAGGCCGCCCTCAACGAGGTTGCCCGCCGGCAAAGGGTTGCCCCTGAAGTGTTGGCGGTCTAGGCCCTGCGGGAGCGTTTCCTCGCCGCTGCAGCGCTGCAGCCGCGCGATGAGTGGGAGCGCGGTCTGCTCGCGGCGGCGCGGGACTGTGGCGTGTCCCTTCCGGACTCGGCCCTGAGCAGCGAAGGGCTATACGATTGAGCCATTCCTGCGGATCATCCGGCGGCAGACGCTTGCGAGTCATAGACCACTTTCCCTTCTTTGAGGGCCGGGCAAATCACCAAGCAATGGCTGTCGCGGTAACGTTCCACCTCTTCCGCCCTCCAGAGAACGACATCAACGGCCGCTTCCTTGCCACCCAGATGCTCCTGAATTTTCCTCATCAATCGCCAATAGTTGAACTTGCCCCCTTTGATAACCAGCAAGTCATAGTCGCTGTCAGGCCCCATCTCTCCGCGCGCCGCCGAGCCAAACAGCACGATCTTCTCCGGCTTGGCCGCGCGCACGATCCGCTTCACGAGGTCCGCGAGGATGGCCGGGTCAGGCTTGCCCTGTTTCCTTCTTCCTTTGGTCTTCATTGCGATTTCTCCCCACGTCCTACCATCATCATACACGCCCAGGGTAAAGAAAAGGAGCCGGAGTTAGAAAAATCAAAGGGGTCGGGAGTCGTTTTTTGAGGAAACTATGGGAAAGCCTCGACCACGGACCTGGCAAAAGTCGGTGCCGTTTGGAAAATGATTGGAAGGGGGAAAATGCGCTAATCGTCCTCAAATGAGGGGTTAGGCTTTTTTCTTGTTCACCGTCAGGAAACGGGAAAATCAAAGAGGTCGGGAGTACTCCCGACCCCTTTTTCCCGCGCGGCAGCTTGGCCTTCGGGAGCGGTTCGGATATCATGTCCGCTAGACATTGACGCAAAGGGGTAAGCGATGGTGATCACTCTCGGGGCCGATCTGGAGGCCGCCCTCAACGAGGTTGCCCGCCGGCAAAGGGTTGCCCCTGAAGTGTTGGCGGTCTAGGCCCTGCGGGAGCGTTTCCTCGCCGCTGCAGCGCTGCAGCCGCGCGATGAGTGGGAGCGCGGTCTGCTCGCGGCGGCGCGGGACTGTGGCGTGTCCCTTCCGGACTCGGCCCTGAGCAGCGAAGGGCTATACGATTAAGTGGCCTACCTGATCGACACTACCATCCTGGTTCGCCTGGCGAACGCGACAGACGCTCAACATGCCGTTGCCGCCCGGGCTGTGCTGGAATTGCACCGGCGCGGCGCGGTGCTGAACATCACCCCTCAGGTCCTGGTCGAGTTCCGCAGGTGTGGCGACCCGCCCGGTGGCCGTAAACGGCCTTGGGCTTTCAGTCGTGGACACGGAGACTCAGGCAGCGACATTCGAGTTTTCGACTCGTCGCCGCTTGGAGAAGCGTCGTGGTATCGAATACGGCCGATATCATGGCTTGCCTTGAGATGAACGGCGCGCAGCCCGAACCGCCTTTAACTCCTTATCGACCAGCGCTTCGACTTCTTCTTCACTCATCCCGCTCGCCTCCACTTCATCGTGGATTGGCTTGAGAACCTCGGCAAATGTCTGCTTGCGTCGAGCAAGCTTCGTTTCCACGGCCTCGCGCACGACCGTCTCGACATCTTTGCCCGTCGCTTCAGCCTCCGCCTTGAGCTGCTCGATAGTTGCGGGCGGCAGATTGATAGTAATCGTCATGGTTTGAGCTCCGCGCATGGCCGATAGTTCCTGCTCGAAGAACGCTTCCGCTTCCTCGGGAGTCATGCCGCTCTCGGCGATGGCGTCGTTGATCGGCCGCAGCACGTCCTGCAACGACAAATGCGCAAGCGCCATCTTCGCTTCGACGGCCTCGGTAACGAGGGTGTCGATGTCCTTGCCGCTCTTCTCCGCTTCCGCCTGGAGGCGGGTCAGGGTTGCCGGTGGAAATTTGATGCCCGTAATCATGTTGCCAGTATACCAGCAATTCAACGGCTTGTTGAGCCGATTTCCCGCCTTACTCAGCAGTTTGCGCGGCCGGCGAAAATCAAAGGGGTCGGGAGTCGTTTTTAATGGAAACCAAGGGGAAGCCTCGACCCCGGACCTGGCAAAAGTCGGGGCCGTTTGGATATTGATTGAAAGGGGTGCAATGCGCTGATCGTCCTCAAATGAGGGGTTAGGCTTTTTTCTTGGGCACCGTCAGGAAACGGTGTTGTTGGAAGTGAGTCAGGGCAGCGGGCCCGCTACGGGCCAAGCGCGCGCAGCTCGCCCAACGTGTACCATCTGGGTGTGTTTTCGGTATAACAACAAATAGGATCAAGCCCGAATCAAGCCGGCGGGCAAGTCTTCGCGCCCGTGGTTCTTTGAAATTAACAAAGTCGGGGTTGTCGTGGTAGGGAACGATATTGGGGATCGGGGACAGTGGCTGTTCTCCAGGCTCAGCACACAACCCTGCCCAGGTAGGCAGGAACCGTATTTCCGCCTCGCGCCCCTTGGCGACAAATATCCAACTTTTGACTACTTTGTGGAGTTGGTCGGCAGTGAAGCACCATACTTTTTCCTCGTCCAGGTAAAATCCACCAAGCAAGGTTATCGACAGGGCCTTGGCACAAAACGCCTGCGGGTAAACGTGACCAGGGAGGACGTTAAGAGGATGGCCTTGGCGGACTTCCCACCCGTCACCCGCTGAACTGCGGCAACCTGAAACGGCTCTGGCAGGAGATCTGGAACTTCTGGGCCAGCCGGAACTTGATGCTGCTAGGGTCCCATTTCGTGTGCGGGGTGTAATCATGACGAAACAAGAGCCGTGGTTTGTCGAGCAAAGAGCGGATTGGTTTGCCTGTCTCTTATTAACCAAACACCCTCAGGTGAAGGTCCAACCCTATGCCGGAACCGACATGGCTATCGACCTATAGGAGAGGTCCTCAAGGACGGCAAATCGACGCTGCGACTATTCGGCGTGCAGATTGTCC
>CAZFGM010000123.1:0-13925 GCA_964518515.1 uncultured Alcaligenaceae bacterium
CAGGAACGCCGCCCGGGCCATGTAGCCGCAGTCTTCCAGGACCGCGATGAAGGCGAACAGGATAAGAATCTGCGGCAAGAACACCAGGACCGCGCCGACGCCGCCGATGACTCCATCGGCCAGCAAGCTGCGCAAGGGACCGACGGTCAGGCCGTCTTCCACCAGGCCTTTGAGAAAATCCTGGCCCGCCCCGATCGCTTTCATGAACGGCTTGGCCCAGGTGAAAATCGATTGAAAGACCACGAACATCACGGCCAGGAACAGAAAGGTGCCCCAGACTTTGTGGGTCAGAACGCGGTCGAGCCGGTCGGTCCAGGAGACCGGCCGTTGCGCGGGCCGGGTGACGGCTCCGGCGGTGGCCTCGCGAATCCAGGCGTAACGCGTGCGCGCTTCCACGGCGGGCACCGGGCAGCCCGCCGCGGCCAGCCGCTGCCGCGCCGTACGGAGCTCGTGCAGGATTTGCTGGCCGTTTCCCTGGCAGACGAGTTGCTCGGTATAGCCGCCGACGTCCAGGAGCAGCCGGCGCACCAGATAGGGAGGAACAGCTACCGTCTTGCCCAGGTGTTCCACTTCCCGCTCGAAGGCGCCGGGAAAAACCGGCCCGGTGAACGGGGCCGGCCGGCCAACCGCCTGGGCTATCGCCTTTTTAAGTTCGTCGAGTCCTTTGCCCTTGTTGGCTTGAATGGCCAGGACGGGAACGCCCAGGTGCTTGGCCAGCTTGTCCCCATCGATGCCCATGCCCTGGTTGTGGGCGATATCGATCATGTTCAAGGCGACGACGACCGGCACGCCCAGCTCCATGACCTGGGTGACCAGGTACAGGTTGCGATCGAGGTTGGAAGCATCGACGATGGCCACGACCACGTCCGGCCGGCTTTCGCCGGCCTGCTGCCCCAGGAGCAGCTCGACGGCCAGCATTTCATCCGGGCTGCGCGGCGCCAGGCTATAGGTCCCGGGCAGGTCGATGACTTGCAGGGTTTGCTCGCCGTGGCGGAACTTGCCTTTCTTGGTCTCGACGGTGACGCCCGGGTAATTGCCGACGCGCTGCCTCATGCCGGCCAGGGCATTGAAGAGAGTGGTCTTGCCCGTGTTGGGGTTGCCGACCAGGGCCACGGTTGGAGTGCGAACGAGGATCATGGAGGGATTCAGTTGGTAGTTGCCAGTTGCTAGTTTTTAGGTTCAAGGCGGTTGCCTTTGGAGATAACCCCCAATTCCATCACGAGGGGGTCCAACCCTTTCGCAAAGGAAGGTAATATACTCGATCCCGCCAATCTGATTACAATCATCGGGCCAGACGGCGGAGGGGAACTGGGATGCGCTGGAAGAGGATATTGGCCACCAGAAGTAACAATTTCCTGGAAAGGGACAGTAAGGGTGCGGAGAATGTTCGCCTCAAAGGTGCCAGGAGCAGGCCCTTGAAGCTTCGTTTTGTCTAAGAAAAAATCCATCGATCTCTCCGATTAATAATCGGCGTTGAGACGCCTATCGTAGTATTCCTTGTGCCGAACCCACAGGAACCCGTCATGTTTGGTGATGGCGGCTATTTCAATGGGGCCGCCGACCGTGGGCGAGCCAGCCCGGAACCGGGTAAAACCAATCGCGGTTTGCACCAGGAACTCCGCCAGGTCGATGGCGTCCTGGATGGGCATGGGGGGCGTGTAGAGCGGAATGTCAAACCCTTGAGTCACTTGAGCCATCAGTCCATCGACCACGCCGCCAAGTTGGGCAGCCGCGACCCCACCCTGTTGCAACAACTGCTCAAAAACAGACCGGAGGCCGGCGTCGTAACCAAGCAGCAGACGGTTCAAAGCATCTGGCTGACCGTACCACAGGTAGCCAGTTTCGGCTGCCGGCTTTGCCAGGATCGGTCCGGGACATTTGCCGTCGTTAATCTCAATTCGGTATATCTCCGCCAGGTCAGCACCCTTGGAGAAGCCGGCAATCAAAAGGCCGAGCGACGGTCGCTGGGGAGGCGCCGTGGCCGGTGCTCCGCCGGGCGGGATTGGAGGTTCCGGCAAGGCGGGGTAGGCCGCCAGATACTTTTCGTCAAAGAAGAACCGGCGGGTTTTTTCAGCTACCTCCTGCATCGTGTAATTCGCCCGGTCAACTTCCAGCGGGTCCCCCCCGGCGCGGAAACTGTGTGTCAGGTCTCTTGCCAGTGTCGAGATTGAAACATTACCGATACTCCCAGCGCCCCAGGCAACACCACCAACCGGGATTTCCCGCATTAACCGGAAAACCTTGTTCGCATTATTATACACCCATGCCGCAAGCCCATGAGCCCCAGCTTGAGGGTGCATGATGGAGGCCGCACTGTCTGCGGCCAGGACAACTCCATCATGGACCTTCACCGCAACGGCAATCGTCATCGGTGTACCCCCAGACTGGCGTTGCCGAGGGACGGGTCGCGCGCGACATAGGGAAACTGCTCGGCGGGGGCAGTCATGGTTGGCTTTTCTCCTCTTCTAATGTTTGCAGGAGAAGGGCGGCTGCGGTGAACGCACGGTCGGGCGACCAGACGGGGTAGGACCGACCCGGTTCGATCAGGCTGCTTTCGTCCTGCTCGAGTTCCTGGGCAAGGAATTGGATCAGTCGAATTTTCTCCTGCCGCGACAAGGACTGCACTTCGGGCAACACCTCGACTAGGGACATTGTTACGACCTCCAACCTGTGGCAGTATCAACTAGCCACTACAATCACCGTGACGCGTGCCGCTTCGCTGCGGCGCAAACTCAAGCGGTAATCGCGGAGGCGAATTTCCATGGGGTCGCCGAGGGGAGCGAAGCCGACCACCTCGATTTCTTCCCCTTCGAAGAGTCCCATTTCCAAAAGCCGCTGGACAATGGCATCGTCGCCGGCGATGGCTTCCACGCACGCTCGTTGGCCGGTTTTCAGTTGGTCCAGGGAAGGCATCAAAGGGAATCCACAAATAGGCCGGAAAAACCTTCGGTGGGAAGTCGGTCTCATTACCCCGCGGCGGCCAGCGGTCGCACCAGGATTTGCATGGCCAATTCGCTCCGCAGGCTCAGGCGGCACCCGCCAATTTGGAAAATACACGGGCTTCCCGGTTGCACCACGCGAACCCGGCTGCCGGAGCGCACGCCCATTTCGGCCAGGCGACCCACCCAGGTCGGCTCGCCGGTCACCTCGGCCACTTCGGCCCATTCGCCCCAACCCAGCAATTCCAGAGGGATTAAATTGGCCACGGTTAACATCCTGATATTATTGATACTGAATCTCAGTATAATTTAGCCGATTTGATTACCTTGTCAAGAACCAAATCAAGAAATCGAACCCTATTTCTTGAACCTTTGATGGAGTACGGATTGTCCTCTTCCTAAAATGCCGCTGTAGGACAGGTTTTTAACCTGTCTAAGAAATGGACAGGTTGAAAACCTGTCCTACCCTTTTCGACGAATGCTTATGCCTACTGAACTTCCCAAAGCGTACGACCCCCGCGAAGCCCAACAGCGCTGGTTACAATTCTGGAACGAGCGCGGCTACTTCCATAGCCGCCCTGATCAGGCCCGCAAGCCGTTCACCATCGTCATTCCGCCGCCGAACGTGACCGGGGCTTTGCACTTGGGCCACGCCCTCAACAACACCCTGCAAGACGTGCTCATCCGTTGGCGGCGCATGCAGGGCTACAACGCCGAATGGATGCCCGGCACCGATCACGCCGGCATCGCCACCCAGGCCATGGTCGAGCGGCTCATATTTCAGCAAGAAAAAAAGACCCGCCACGACCTCGGCCGCGAGGAGCTGGTCAAACGCATTTGGGATTGGAAAGACAAATACGAGACGCGCATCCTGGGCCAGCTTCGCGAGTTGGGCTGTAGCTGCGATTGGGAACGCACGCGCTTCACGCTCGATCCAATCTGCGCCCGCGCCGTGCGCCAGACGTTCTTCAACCTGTTCAAGGACGGCCTGATCTATCGCGGCAAGCGCCTGGTCAACTGGGACACGCACCTGCAAACCGCCGTCGCCGACGATGAAATCTTCCACGAATCCGTGAAGGGCGGCTTCTGGACCTTCAAGTATCCGGTGAAAATGGAGCCCGACGCGCAAGCAAGGGGGTCCCTTGCTGGCGCTGCGGGCTCGGATCAAACCACCGAATTTATCCGCTTTTCCACCACCCGGCCCGAAACCATGCTCGGCGACACCGCCGTGGCCGTGCACCCGGACGATTCGCGCTACAAGCATCTCATCGGAAAACAGGTGACGATCCCGCTGGTGAACCGCGATATTCCAATCATCGCCGACCCGATCCTGGTCGATCCGAAGCTGGGCACCGGGGCGGTGAAGGTGACGCCGGCCCACGATCCCAACGACTACGCCTGCGGCCTGCGCCACAACCTGCCGATGATCAACATCCTCAATCCGGACGGCACCATCAACGAGAACGGCGGGAAGTTCGCGGGCATGGATCGCCTCAAGGCCCGCGAAGCCGTCACCCAGGAAATGGAAAAGCTCGGCCTGTTCGAGGGCCGGGAGGACCGCGACATCGACCTGGCCCATTCGGACCGCAGCAAGACGCCGATCGAGCCGTATCTATCGGACCAGTGGTTCGTGAAGATGGGGGACTTGGCGGAGAAGGCAATATCGGCGGTGCTTAATGGAGAGGTGAAGTTTTTCCCAAAACGATATGAGAACACTTATTTGGATTGGCTTAGCGAGAAACGTGATTGGTGCATCAGCCGCCAGCTCTGGTGGGGACATCGAATTCCCGTTTGGACAATCCCCGAAGAATTACAAGAGAATTACAGTCAAGTGGATTACCAAAAGCTCCTCGACCTCGAAAAAGCCCATCCTGATAAAGTGGCGATCCAGCAACTAAAAAGTACAAGTCCACGTATTGAAGGAGAAGCTACTTCAGAGGTGGATTTCTATCTGGCACTTGGGTCGGATAGCGATTCAATTGCAAAAGAAATCGAAACCCTCGGTTTGGTTCAAGACCCCGACGTCCTCGACACCTGGTTCAGTTCCGCCCTCTGGCCCCACTCCACGTTCGGCTGGCCGGAAACGACCCCCGAGCTGCGCTATTACTACCCCACCAGTGTGCTGGTCACCAGCCGCGGCATCATCACCCTCTGGGTTGCCCGCATGGTCATTACCGGGCTCTACAACCTCAAACAAGTGCCGTTCCATCACGTGTACATCAATCCGACCATTCTCGACGGCTTCGGCGAAACGATGTCGAAGTCCAAGGGCAACGGCGTCGATCCCCTGGACATCATCGACCGCTACGGCACCGATGCGCTGCGCTTCGGCATGGTGCACATGGCCACGGAAACGCAGGATACCCGGCTGCCGGTGTCGAACGCCTGCCCGCACTGCGACGCCCTTGTGGCGATGAAGCAAGAGCACATGTATTTGCGGACGCGCAAGGTAACCTGCCCGCATTGCAAGAAGCCGTTTCGCCCCGGCGGCCCCTGGCCCAGTGAAGACCCGGATTTAAAAACCGCCAAGCAAGCCTCCGAGCGCTTCGAGACCGGCCGCAATTTCGCCAACAAGATCTGGAACGCCGCCCGCTTTCTCTTAATGAACCTGGACGGCTACCAGCCGCAAGCGATCCGCTTGGACGATTTGCCGATCGAGGACCGCTGGATTCTGAGCCGGCTGGCGACGACGGCGGCCGCAGTCACCGAGCAGCTGGAAGGCTACCACTTCAGCGAGGCGGCCCGCACCATCTACGATTTCACCTGGTCGGAATTCTGCGACTGGTACGTGGAGATGAGCAAGGGCCGGCTCAAGGCTTGCGTTTTGCGCACGCCGGATGCCGCGGCGGGGATGAGTCCCTCCCCCGTTCCTTCCGAGCGCGAAACGCACAGTGGCGCCCTGGCCCAGCGCGTCCTGCTCGGTGTTCTCGATGCCATCTTGCGGCTGGTGCAGCCGATCATGCCGTTCGTGGCCGAATCGCTCTGGCAGGCGCTTAACGAGGCGGCCTTCGAGCGCGGCTTGCCCAACCCCGAGCCGAGCACCGAAAGCGTGGTCATCGCCCCCTGGCCGGAGTTCCCCGCCGCCTGGCGCGACGCCGCCATGGAGCACCGCATCGCCCGCATGCAGGACCTGGTCCGGGCCGTGCGTGAAATCCGCAATCGCTACATGGTGGATCCGAGAACGCCCCTGGACGTGGCGGTGAAATGCGGACCCGAGGTGGCGAGTGACTTCCAGACCTTGACCCCGTTCATCACCCAACTCGCGGGTATCGGCAAGCTGGCGTGCGACCCGGCGGCGGCCAAACCGCCGCAAACAGCTGGCCACGTGCATGCCGAGTTCGAGGCCTACGTCTCGCTCCAGGGCCTGATTGACGTGGACGCCGAAAGGAAGCGGCTGGAAAAGCAACTGGCCGAAAAACGCAAGCATTTGCAAGCCGCCCAGGCCAAGCTGGCGAATGTCAACTTCATCAGCCGCGCCCCGGCCGAGGTGGTCGTGCAGCAGCGCGAGCAGGTGGCAGAATTACAGCGGCAAATCGCGGCTCTGGAAAAGAACCTGCACGAACTTGGAACCCCATAATTCCCAAACTCCAACATCCTGAATTGCCGTCCCAGAACACGGATCGGTCTTTTTCTGCATACAATGACTCGGCGCCGCGATATTCCATCGTGTCCCATTACTGAAAAAAGAACCAAAGGAGAAGCTCATGCGTCGAACCAGCTTTATGATGATCGTATGTTTGCTGGGAACCACCGTGACCGGCGAAGAAAAAACCAAATCGGACCCCCCGGGCCTGTCGAAGGAGGAGGCCGGCGACGGTTTCAAGAGTATCTTCGACGGCAAAACGCTGGACGGCTGGAAGGGAGCGACGGCCGGCTACGTCGCCGATAACGGCGTGCTCGTCTGCCAGAAAAAAGGCGGCGGCAACCTGTTCACCGTCAAGGAATTCGGCGACTTCGTCTTCCGTTTCGAATTCAAGCTCGAGCCGGGCGGCAACAACGGCGTCTCCGTCCGCGGCCATGAAATCCAGATCCTCGACGATTACGCCCCCCAGTACAAGAACCTCAAGGCCTGCCAGTACCATGGCTCGATCTATTGCAAGGTGCCGGCCAAGCGCGGCCATACCAAGAAGGCGGGCGAGTGGAACACCGAAGAGATCACCGTCAAGGGGAGCCAGTGGAAGGTATCGGTCAACGGCGTGGTCATCGTGGACGCGGACATCGCCAATGTCCAGGGACTGGAGGCGGTGGCCAAACGCAGCAAGGGGCCGCTGGGATTCCTCGGCCATGGCAGCCGGGTTGAGTTTCGCAAGTTACGGGTCAAGGAGCTGTAAGGCTCGGTTCATGTTCGTAATGCGGGCTTTCGCCAACAACGGGTTGAAGCCCGCACTACGAACAAATCGCGGATTTTTTCTTCGCTAATAGCCCTTCTCCTTATCCACCACGCACAGCAAAGGTTCGCCGGCGACGAAGCGGCGGACATTTTCGCGGTACAAGCGCCATTGCCGGTCGCGGGCCTCGGGCGACCCGCCGCCCAGGTGGGGACTGACCGCCACGTTGGGAAAGCGCCACAGCGGGTGGTCGTTGGGCAGCGGCTCCGGATCGGTCACGTCCAGGCCGACGCCGGCCAAGTGCTTCTTTTTCAAGGCGCCCAGGAGGTCCGGCGTTTTCACCAGGCCGCCGCGGGCGATGTTGATGAAAAAAGCCGAGGGCTTCATGGCCCGAAATTGCGGCGAGCCGAACATGCCGCGCGTCTGGGCCGTCAAGGGACAGGCCAGCACCACCACGTCGGCCCGCGGCAACAATTCCATCAGCTTCTCGGGCGGAGCGATGCTGAAGACGAAATCCGGCCGGACGATCTTGTCGTTGGGATCGATGGCCAGCACGCGCATGCCGAAGCCGTGGGCGCGGCGGGCGATCTGCGTGCCGATGCCGCCCAGGCCGACGACCAGCATGGACTTGCCGTGCAGCTCTTGCGGCTTGACCTCGGCTTTGAGGAGGTTCCATTTGTGGAACAGGTCCTTGGTGAACGGATCGTGGGCCTCGGGTTGCATTCCCAGGGCCAGGCCCCGCGTCAAGCACAGAAGGAGGGCCATGGCCTGATCGGCGACGTTGGGGCCGTACAGCCGCTGCGTGTTGGTCAAAACGATGTTGCTTTTGATCAGTTCGGGGAACAAGTCCTTCTCGACGCCGGCGTGGCCGACCTGAATCCAGCGCAGACTCTTGCCGGCCTGGACGACGGCAGGGGTGCAGAAGCCAAGCACGGCGTCGGCGTCGCCGGCTTCCCGCGCTGCTTCCGGGGCGGTCTTGACCGGCACGAACAGAACCTCCGGGGCGATCCGCTTCAACTCATCCAACCGGGCGGGCATCAGGTTCGGCACGACGATCCGCTTGGGCTTGGTCCAGCCGGGCGACTTCTTGGTGGGCGAGGGGCCTTCATAGATGCCGAAATCTTCCACCAGGTCCCAGGGCATGACGCGGCCGGTCAACTCATCGTAGACGTGGCGGGTTTCAGCCTTGCGCGTATTGGCTTCGATGCCCGTCCATTCCTTGTGCCAGGGCATGTCGAGGCTTTTGAGGATGTCGTCGAAATCCTTGCCGGCGTCGATCCCTTTTTGCACCTGCTGGCGCAGCTCGATGAAATAGCGCTGTTGCTTGACCAGCACGTCCTTTCGGCCCAGCGGACCATGACCCGGACAGACGATTTTCACATCGAGCTGCTGGGCGCGGTCGAGCACGCGAATCCACGACGCCGAATCGCCGTGGCCCATGTAATTGAACGGCCCGTTAGTGCAGGCATCGCCGGTGCACAAGATTTTGTGCTTGGGTAGATAGAGGAAGGCGTCGCCGGGCGTGTGGGCGTGGCCGAGGAACAGGAACTCGGCCCGCTGCTTGCCGTCGTCGAGGACGAGCTTGTCGTCGAAGATCAGGCTGGGCTGCTTGAGGAAGGTGTTGGCGACGTCCTTGCGGCCGGCGGGGCCTTTGCCGGCCTGGGCGAATTCCTCCGGCCCCTTGGTCCGCAGCCAGTCGGCGCACAGCCGCTGGGCGATGATAGTGGCCCCCTCCTTGGCGAACACCGCGTTGCCGTAGGCATGGTCGCCGTGATGGTGGGAATCGAGCACGTAGCGGATCGGCTTGTCGGTGGTCTTGCGAATGGCGGCGACGACGTCGCCGGCTTCCTTGGGGAAGTTGGCGTCGTAGACGGCCACGTAATCCTCGAAGACGATCCAGATATTGTTGCTGCCGCCGAAAGTGGCGGGATCGAATGGGACGCGGATGTCCGAGTAGCGGAAGAAAACACCCGGAGCGATTTCCTTCACGTCGTTGAATTGCATTTTCGGCAGGTCGTCGCCGGCCCGGAGGGGCAACGAAGCGGCCAGGAAAACGACAAGTCCACTGAAGAAGCGAATTGCCTGGTGCATGGTCAAGTCTCCCTATTGAATCCTGAAAACCAATGCCTAATAGGTTGCGTCTTGGAAGCTCGCTCGGCGGTTTCGCGTCGGCAGCACCAACGATGCGAGTCTTTTCTCACCAAGGGTGCGGCGAACGCGAAACCGCCGAGCGAGCTTTTTCCACGCAACCCCCGGGACGTTCGTTTTCCAGGATTCAAAAAATCTCATCGATTAATCCGCCCTAATGTACGCCGGGTTGGTCCGGTTCGCAATAGGCAAGTCCCCCGGCGCGAATTACAATGGTTGGACGATGGACGCACACACTCTGGAATTACTGGAATTTCCCAAGGTTTGCGACCTGGTGGCGAGTTATGCCTTTTCCGCCCTGGGCAAGGATCTGGCCCGGCAGGCTGAGCCGGGCATCAACCCCGCGGCAATTCGCGGCGAGCTGGCCTTGGTGTCTGAAATGGCCCTGGTGCTCGGCGAAGGCCAGGCGCCGCCTTTGGGCGGGTTGTCGGACGTGCGCCTGTTGGCTCGCCGCGCGTCCATCGGCTCCATGCTTGCCGCGGAACAGCTTCTGGAAGTGGGCCAGGTCCTCACGTGCACCGGCAACATCTATCGCTATCGCATGCGGCTGGGGCCGCGCTTTGGCCGCCTGATCGAGCTGCTCACGCCGGTCGAGGACCTGGGTCCGGTGGCCAAAGCCATCGCCGGCTGCATCGACGCCCGCGGCCACGTCCTGGACATGGCCAGCCAGGAGCTGACCCACATCCGCCATCAGCTCGCCCAGCTCGACCAGCGCGTGCAGGGCAAGATCAAGAAACTGCTGCGCGATCCCGAGCTGCGCAAGGTGCTGCGTTATGCCAATGCCACCGTCAGCGGCGATCATTACGTTCTGCCGGTGGCGATCAATTATCGCCACAAGGTGCCGGGCGTGGTGCACCGCACCAGCGGCACCGGCGAGACGGTGTTCATCGAGCCGGCTGCGGTCGCCAATCTCAGCGCCGAGCGCGTGGTCCTCAAGGGCGACGAGGATCGGGAAATTCGCCGGGTGCTGCGGCGGCTGAGCGAAGAAGTCGGCCGGGTGGCGCGGCCTCTTAGCCTGGCCGTCGAGGTCATGGCCCGCCTCGATTACCTCACCGCCAAGGCCAAGTTCAGCCGCGAATACGCCATGAGCTGTCCCCAGCTCACCGAGGACGGCCGCCTATGGCTGCGCCAGGCCCGCCATCCGCTGCTCGAACATCTTTTCCGCACCGAGCCAGTGGGCAGTGGCCAGGAGATGGCCGACAAGGAATCCTTCGAGAAGTCTTCATTCCTGCCGGCTGCCGACTGCAAACTGCCGACTGCCGACTGCCGACTGCCCACTGGCCGCCAGGTCGTTCCCATCGACGTCCGCCTCGGCCACGCTTTCAATCTGCTGGTCATTACCGGGCCGAACACGGGCGGCAAGACCGTGACCCTCAAGACGACCGGCCTGTTGTGCCTCATGGCCCAGGCGGGCATGCACATTCCCGCGGCCGACGGCAGCACCGTCCCGGTCTTTCACCAGATCCTGGCCGACATCGGCGACGAGCAGAGCCTGGAACAATCGCTGAGCACCTTCAGCTCGCACATGTCGCGAATCGCGGGCATCTTGCAAGTGGTGAGTGGTGAAGTGGTGAGTGGTGAAAAAAAAGAAACGCCCCGCTCAGAAAGTGCCCCGACTCACCACTCACTACTCACTACTCACCACTCAGGCCCGGATATGGCTGGCCCGGACAGTGCCACCACTCCCCCCTCGCCCCTCGCCCCTCATCCCTCGCCCCTCCGGCACAACCTGGTGCTGCTGGATGAGCTGGGCGCCGGCACTGACCCGACCGAAGGCGCCGCCCTGGGCCGGGCCATTCTCGATGAGCTGGACCGCCTCGGCTGCCGGGCCATGGTCACCACGCACCTGGGGAATCTCAAGACGTATGCTTTCGCCAACCCGCGCGCGGAAAACGCCGCCGTGGAATTCGACGTGGAAACCCTGCGGCCGACCTATCGCTTGCACATCGGCCAGTTCGGCATGAGCAACGCCCTGAAAATCGCCCGCCGGCTCAAGCTGCCGCGCGCTTTACTCCGCCGCGCCCACCGCTACCTGCGCCGCCGCCAGCGCAAGGGATCTGAGTTGGTCGAGCTGCAGCGCCAGCGCGAACAGGCCGAACAAGCCCGCGCCGACGCGCTCTTGGCCCAGCATGAAGCCCAGAAACAACGCGGCGAATATGAAGCCCGGATGGCGCGGCTAAAGGAAGAAGCCGCCCAGGCCGAGGCCCTGCGCCAGGCCCGGGCCAAACTGCAACCCAACGACCCGGTCCACGTGCCGCGCTTCGACAAGACCGGAACGATCGTGCGGATCGATCCCAAACGAAACCTCGCGGTCGTCAGCGTGGGACTGGGCCAGTGGGAAGTGCCGCTCGACGAGGTGTTTCCGGTGGAGAAAAAGTCCCCGGAATAATATTATTTCCGCGCGTAAGCGAGTCGCTAATCAAACTGGTTTCCTGACCACTACTTGCCGCGAGTTTTGCCCATGAGGTAGGCGGCGATGTTTTCCGCTAGGCGGGGGGTGCCGGCGGTACGGGTGATGAAGCGCATGTTTTCGCTGTTGCCGTAGTAGTAGCGCGTCCAACCGCAATCGATGACCACGCGCTGGCCGGGCACGCGCGACACGGCCAGCAGGATCTTGCCGTCGGAGGCCAGCACCGCCGTGGACAGGTAGTTGCACGGTTTCACATGGCTGATGGTGATGCCTTCGTAAAGGAAGTTGATGCCGGTGACCAAGGCGTGATCGTTGATTTCGAAGCCGCCGCCCTGTTTAATGGTCGGATCAATCTTTGCGGTAAACTTGGCGACATCTTCCCGCTTCACGTTTCTTCCCCGGACGGCGCCGATTTTAGTTCCCAGATAATTGCCGCTCACGCTGGTGTTGTACAGGCGTTTGGCCAGGGCGGCGGCCTCGATCACGTAGGGGTCGTTGTCGGCCCCCAGGTACAGCCCTTTGCCCGACTTGACCCACTTGACCACAGCCTTGTAGCCTTCCTCATCGATGGTGTTCGGCTGTTTGCCGGCAAAGATCCACAACTGGTCGGCATTCTCCAGCCAGCGCGGCTGGAATTTACCGAATTCATACTTCACCACGAAGCCCTTGGACTGAAAGGCCTTCCACAAAGGATTATCGGCAGTGAAAATAAAATCCCGCACTTCCGGTTCCCCGGTCCATAACAGCAGCCGCTTGCCGGCGAACTCGCCCTCCTGAGCCAGGGCGACCCGGTTATCGACGGGGTTGCCGAAGTTATCCAGGATGAAGGAAACCTGGACCTTGGGCTTGGCCGGGCCGGTTTCTTTCGGATCTTTTGGAGGTGTCACGCCGACGGTTTTCGGCTCGGGTTTGTCCTTGAATTCGTTTGGCGGTGTCGAAAATTGCTTAGGGTCGGGAAGTTTGAGCTCCTTGCGACCCGGGTCGGCGATTTTTTCCGGGTCGGATTTTTTCGGCGTATCCTGGCCAACTTTGGGATCTTCTTTCTTTCCCTGGCCGGGAAGGGCGGAATCTTTGCGGGCCGGTTCCTTGGGATCAAGGGTTTGGTTCGGCTCGGGTTTTTTTTCCGGTCGGGGCTGAAACACCACGGCATCGTCATTTTTTGGGCTGGGGGTCGAATTTTGCCCATTCATTCCCACGATGATTAAAACCAAGGCCACAATCATCAGGGCCAGGGCCCCGCCGACGATCAGGCCCACCTGGAGCAGCGGAAACGGTTTGGTTCCCCGGATGGAAAACGCTCGTTGGCCGACAACGCCGGGTCTGACGGGCCCTGTCGTTTGCGGAAAACCATTTCGGGAAAATTGGTCCGCGGTTTCAGCGGGCTTGAATCCCGGTTCCGTGGGCCGAATCCTGGCCTGGCAGCGCGGACAAATCCCCAACGGCCCGGGTAGCAGACAACCGCAACCCGGACAGACGAGTTTAGCAGAAGCCATACGCTCCCCAGTGGTAACTCAATGCAATCCTCGATCTGGAAAGCCCACGGATGGCCATCCGTGGGCTTGTACCAATGTAACCCAGGCCGAAGGCGGTTGCAAGCAAACTCCCCGCGGAATACAACAGAAACCATGGCACAGGAGGCCCCGCTGACTTTTGTCCATCTGCCGAGTTCAGCGGAAAACGCTCTGGCAACGCTGGCGGAACCGATGCGCGGCTGGTGGAGACGCCGGTTTGGCCCGCCGACCCTGGCCCAGCGGCTGGCCTGGCCTGTCCTGCACCATGGAAATAACCTGCTCCTGGCCGCCCCGACGGGGACCGGCAAAACCCTGGCTGCCTTCGTGCCGATCCTGAATCAGCTTTTGGGTCCCGAACCCAAAGGTCCCGAACCGGGCGGTTTACACCCCCCGCTCGCCAAAGAAGGCAAGGTGAGTTGCCTTTATCTGGCACCCTTAAAGGCGCTGGCCAACGACGTGCGGAATAACCTGCGCCGCCATGTCCAGGAAATCGCCGCTCATTTTCCTTTGGACCATCCGCTGCCCCGCCTCGGCCTCCGGACCGGCGACACTTCCAGCCGGGTGCGGCGGGCCTTGGCGGAAAACCCGC
>CAZFGM010000124.1:0-2835 GCA_964518515.1 uncultured Alcaligenaceae bacterium
ACTTCCGTGGAGCAAGCACTCTGGGGGGGAACAATGGGCTCCCTACGCGGGCTTTTCAGGAGATGAGACCGAGGCTGTTTAGCCCCTGCGGGGCCAAGAGCAAGCGCGGCCGCTTGCTCTACGGCGAATTCCCCCTAGGATACAGAAGGCGACGATCCTTCCCTGCCATGCCGCCTCCTCAGGAATCCACCATGGAACAGCAGCTGTTTGACGACTTGAAACAGGCCCTGGATCACGAGGGGGCCACGCCCGCCATCGATCGGCTGTGCCAGGCGTTGCGGGAGGGCAAGGATTACACTGGCTTGTTTTACGCCCTGCTCATGAAAAAACGCTACGAGCTGGGCGTGTCGCCGGTGCCGACCGGCTCGGCCCAGGACCTGCCCGCGGAAGTGCACGCCCCTTATGAGGAAGCTATCCGCCAGGCCGGCCGGTTGGTGGGTAATCTTTTTCTCGAAGACGGCAACATTGCCAATGCCTGGGCCTTTTTCCGCATGCTCGGCGAGCCGGAGCCGGTGGCCAAGGCCCTGGAAAATTTCCACCCGGTCGAAGGAGAAGATTGCCATCCGGTAGTGGACATCGCCTTTCACCAGGGGGTTCACGTCCGCAAAGGATTCGAGCTGATTCTCCAGCGTTTCGGCATTTGCAGCGCCATCACGACTCTGAGCGGGCAGGACTTTGGCCATGCCCCGGCCGACCGCGAGTACTGCATCCATCGCCTGGTCCGGGCCCTGTATGACGAGTTGAAAGAACGCCTCATCGGGGAAATCGAGCACAAGCAGGGGTTCAAACCGACGGCCCAGACCGTGCGCGACTTGATCGCCGGCCGGGACTGGCTGTTCGCCGAAGATTTTTATCACGTGGACGTGTCGCACCTGAGCTCGGTGGTGCAAATGGCCAGTCATCTCGGGCCTTGCCCGGAATTGGACCTGGCCCGCGAGTTGTGCGCTTACGGCCAGAATCTTTCGTCGCGCTTTCAATTCACTTCCGATCCGCCGTTCGAGGACCAGTACAAGGACTACGGCATTTACCTGGCCATTCTGGCCGGCGACCACGTCGAGGAAGGGCTGGCCCATTTCCGCAAGAAAGCCGAGGAAGCCGATCCCCAGACGGTGGGCACCTATCCGGCCGAGGTTTTGGTAAACCTGCTGCTCCGCCTGAATCGGTCCCAGGAGGCGCTGGCCGTGGCCCGGAAGTATCTTTCCCGGGCCGATGACACGCGGCTGTCGTGTCCGGGCATCGCCGACTTGTGCCAGCGGAATAAAGATTTCCTGGCGCTGGCGGAGGTGGCCCGCGAGCAGGGCAATGCCGTACACTACGTGGCTGGACTGCTGGCGGCGGGAAAGAAAAACTCGGATTAGGATGCCGCTTGCGGCTTAGCGTGACTAGCGCGCTAAGAAATCATCCGAAAACTGGTAGCCGCAGGCTTCAGCCTGCGGAAAATCCGCACCCTAAAGGGTGCGGCTACCGTTTTCGGATAATCGCTAAGCCGCAAGCGGCCGGAATAGTTGAAAGGCTCTTCATGGCGGATGTTGCCCCTCCGAATAAACCGAAATCGTCTTCCGGCATTCTGACCGGGGCCGCTTTCTTGATGGCCGTTTCGGCCATCGGGCCCGGCTTTCTCACCCAGACCACCCAGTTCACGGTGCAGCTCGAGGCCACGCTGGCGTTTGCCATCCTGGTTTCCATTCTGGTGGACATCGGGGCGCAGTTGAACACGTGGCGGGTAGTGTGCGTTTCGGGGAAGCGCGGCCACGAAGTGGCCAACGCCGTGCTGCCGGGACTCGGCGGCGTGGTCACCGCGGTTATCGTGGCCGGGTCGTTCATTTTCAACCTGGGCAACCTCAGCGGCTGCGCACAGGGGCTGGACGTGCTGTTTGGGTTGCCGCGCGACTGGGGGGCCATCCTGTCCGCCCTGATTGCCGTGGTGCTTTTCCTCTTGCCCAGCATGTTATCCGGCATGGACTGGTTTTCGAAGGTGCTGGGCGCCGGCATGATCCTGATGACGTTGTACATCGTCTATCAAACCGTTCCGCCCGTGGGAGAGGCAGCTTTGCGGGCGGTTGCTCCCGCGCGGCTGGATTACCCCGCAATTTCGGCGATAACCACGCTGATCGGCGGGACCATCGGCGGCTACATCATGTTTTCCGGCGCTCACCGGCTGCTCGATGGCGGCGTCACCGGCCCGAACAGGGTGGCCGCCATTTCCTGGGCCTCCGTACAGGGCATCATCATCACCGGCACCATGCGGATCGTCGTGTTCCTGGCCGTCCTGGGCGTGGTGGCGGTAACCTCCTTGGATGTGACAAGCGACACCATCGTGTTCGATGCTTTCGATGCCGGCGGCGGGCATTTCGGCTACGTTCTCTCCGGCTTGGTTTTCTGGTCGGCGGCTATCACGTCCGTGGTGGGATGTTCGTATACCTCGATCTCATTTCTTCACCAGGGGGAAAATCCGCGGCACAAGGGATACTGGATTGTCGCCTTTATTACTTTGAGCCTGCTCGTGACCTTGGGGTTGTTCTGGCAAGGCATCGAGGCGAAGCCGCTGTTGATCGCCGCGGGGATGATCAACGGCGTCTTGATGCCGGTGGTCCTGGGCGTGGTCCTTGTGGCAGCTTATCGCCGCAGCATGATGGGCGTTTACCGCCATCCCTGGTGGGCCGGCGCGTTTGGCCTGATCGCCTGGGCGGTTTCCCTCGTTCTGGCCGTTCTGACGGTTTACGACAACCTGCCCAAGTTATTTTAATGTTCCGGCCCGATTTCGCGGAAGAGTAATATTTGCGCGGCCCAAAACGATCTCAGCGAATCCTATCCCGGATTCGTTGCATTGCATCC
>CAZFGM010000124.1:2935-13871 GCA_964518515.1 uncultured Alcaligenaceae bacterium
GCAACGAAGGCAACGAATTAACTTCCTTTCCTTCAATGCCTTGCGACAAGCCTTTTTGGTGATTTGCCTGGATCGGTCGGATTCATTGCAATGAATTGACCGGTGGCGTCAGCAACTCTCTTTCTACCAATCAGAGCCAGACCAAGCGGTGGCCACTCGGCACCAGTGGCGGGCGGCTGTCGTTTCACGAAGAGGTTGTGCATGAGGCTGGCAGCTCAGGCGAAGGGTGGTTTCTATCCAGCTCAAGTGGTCAACGAACGGGTCAAGGCCCGAGTTGCGAAGGCCGGACTCAGGAACGGGTCGCTTCTGGCTATACCGTCCGAGAAGCTCGACTTATTGGTCAACATCATCGACCGGTTGACCGCTCACTATCACGTGCCTGATTTGGTTTCCCGACCGCTTTCCCCAGACCCGTCTTTTGTTGGCACGACCTGTTCGGGTTGGAGTTTCCATAAAACGCTGGAGCTGCACACCGGGCAGGTGATTTCCTGCCGCGCCTGGATTTCCTCGATATGGACCCAATGATGGCAATTGGGGCAGACGAGGTTCATGGCTTGTCCTCGCAAGTGCTAGCCCCATTCTCACTCCGCCCCGGCCGTGAGTCAAGATCCCAGCGGGGGTCATTCGAGGAGTCGGGTAATCAATGACCACGCTCGCCGAAAAGGCGCTGCCGCACCCCAACAAGTCATTGCCCGCGTGAGGCGGTGCCGTGCCGCGAGGCGGCGATGGCTGTCCCCTCGGGCAATGGCCGGCCGGCGACTTCGGCGCCTTGCTCGTACAGGAAATCGCGAAGTTGCCGGAAGAGCCCAAAACTGTCGGGATAGACCCAGAAGGTGACCACGGTATTGCCCAGGTCCTGGCCGTCGAGGACGCGGCGAAAGGCCGAGCCGGGCGCCAGAGCCTGCTCCAACGGTTCGCCGCGAACCGCCACGATCGGCTCCAGCTTCCACCCGGTCAAGCCATAGCGAAACGAGTCGCCCTGAGGCTGGCTGATGCCGTTCTCAAACAGGCCGCGCTCGCGCTCGAGGGTGTAGCGCAGACGGAAGACGCCCACGGGGCCGGCCGTTTCGGTTACGTGCCACTGGTTCTTGAGCAGGTCGGCCTTGCCGTGCAGCCCGCGCTTGACTTCGCCGAGCAGGGCCGCCAGGTCAATGAACGTGACCCGGCCGGCCTGGCACTCGAACATGAGCTCCTCGGCATGCACCGGCCGACTGACGGGGGAATGATAGCGGTACGTTTTCTTCGCTGAGGATTGTTTTTCCAGGGCCAGGATTTGTTCCTTCACGGCTTGGCTTCGCTGGCGCAGTTCGGCCAGGGAAAGGTCTATCCCAGCTGAGGGAGGAGGTGGGGTCAGCGATTTGTCCAGGACCAACCGCTGCTTTAGGATTTTTTGCTCCTCCAGCGCCAGGGCCTTCAGTTCCTGGCTGGTAGTCGTTTTTATCTCCTGAAGATGGTTCAGTTGCTTCAGATGATCGAGCAGACGCGCGCGGGCTTCGGCCAGATCGAGCTGCGCCTTGACCACCTGTGGATGCAACGGGTCCTGGGTAGCCTTGGCCGCGGCCAGCGCGGCGGGCGGCGGTTCCTCGTCGTCGTTGAGTTGGGTGAGGCTGTGGTAAGCGCGCGCCCCGACCCAGGCGACCAGGATCAAACGGATGATGATCCCGCAGACGTTGGCCACCACGTCCAGGAAGGAATCGAAACCAAAAACCGGCTCGCGGGCCGGCGGTCGGCGGCGGCGGTACATAAACAGTTTTACAATCAGCGACGTTTACAAATTTGCAATTGGCAATTGGTAATTGGCAATTGGCAATATGCATGGCCCGGAAAAATTGCCAATTGCCAAGTACCAATTGCCAATTACTACTTCAATCCACATTCTCCCGCGTCATCGGCAGACGCAATCCTTCCAGCAGAGGATAGGCCCGGTAATAGGAGCGCAGGCCGTCGGAGTGAATCTGGAAGCGGAGCAAAGGCCGATAGGGCGGCTCGCCGGGCTGCACGCTGGCTTGCCGGCGGGCGATGAGCTGCTGGATGGTTTGCACCAGGTCTTGGTACGGGTCGGCCCGGCCGGGCAGCGCCGCGGTATCAAAGGCGTGGCCCCCCGGATGCACGATCACCGCGTCGGCGGTGCATTCCAGGACAATCAGGTAATCACGGTTGCCGAGCAGCCGGCTCAACGGCAAGGGCGGCGGGCTTGGGGGTTTGGTCGCCTGGTCAAACGGTAGCGGCGGCCGCGGCCGAATACCGGGCCCTTCCTCGTCGCCCGGGCTGCCGGGGTTTCCGGGAGCTTGCTTGTTTCCAGGGACGCTCGAAAGGGGAGCCCCAGGAGCTCCGAGATTAACCGGGTCGGTGCCAGGAGGCGGCGCGTTTCCCTGTGATGGCCGGAAAATACCAGATCCCGGATTGAGCTGTCCCTGGCTCAGGGAAGGCAGCATTTGGGCCAGAATGGAAGGAGTTCCTGGAAGGTTCTGTGCCGGGACGGGTAGGGCCGGATTGCCGTTTCCTACCACACCAAGAGAGGGACTCCTCATACCCAGGGAGGGCGGTGTTGGCCCTTGCGGTGAGGTCGTGGGTCCTGAGCCGCGGTTATTTCCTGCCGTGTCAAGAGAAGGCTTTTCGTCGGACCCTTGCGGAACCCGCTCACTCGGCCGATAGGGTTGGACCTTGGGTCCCAAGCCGGCGTCCAAGGGCGCCGGTTTGAAGTCCGGGGAGCGGGCCACGCGCCAGGGCTGGCCGGCCCTTTCGTCCGAGGAAAAATCGAGAATCCAATCGCGGTCGATCATTTCGTAGCCGAAATCCAGTTTGAGGCCGCGCAAGGCGGCCTGGGCGCGATAGTAATTGGGGATGCCATCGGGCCGCACCAGGAGGAGAAGATACTCCCGGTTTTTTTCGGGCCCTTCGTTCCCGTCGGACCTCTGACCAAGGTGCTGCAAGACGGCCTGGCGAATTGCCAAGCCGTCTTCGCCGCTTAAGGCCCGTTGCTGCGGATGCAGCACCACGCCGGCGGCGTTGCACTCGATATAAATGGGCCGGCGCAAATCGCCGCGCCTTCCCTTGTACGGCACCAGGGAATAGGTCTGGTGGTCGCGCTGTCGCAAAAGCCGCAAGGCTTGCAACGTTTGTTCCAGTTGTTCCAACTCGCGAGCCAGGCGGTCGAGCTCGGCCCGGGCCACGGTCTGGTGGGAAGCGGTTTGACCCAGGCTGGCTTGCCGCGCCGCCTGGACCGCGCGTTCCTGAGCCAGCCGGTTCTTGGCCTGGCCGAGGTTATTATCCAGAGCCCGCACCTGGGTCTTTTCGTAATCCAGATTCCCGTGGGCGATCGCAGCCTGTTCCTCAATCTGGCGCACTTGCGCTTGCAACTCCTGAAACTGCTTCGCCAATTCCGCGTGCAGGGCCTGGCGCTGGCGTTCCCAATCGTCCTTGCACAGATCCCACTTTTTTGCTTTCTCGGCTTGCTGGGCGGCCCGGGCTTCCAGGGCCTTGTGCCGGGCGACCCGCTTGGCCCGGCGATCGATGACCAGGAGCAGCAGGATCAGCGACCCCATGGCGCACAACAGAACGGCCAGGAAGGGAAAGGTGGTCACCTGCAGCCGCTGCGGTCGCCGCCTCATTTAAGTCTCTATATTCCCAACTTCTCCGCACGGCGCGGAGAAGTTTTTGGTTTCAAGCTGCTTGAGTGTAGTCCTCACGCTCCGCGTGAGAACTTCTCGTCACGCGGAGCGTGACGACTACACTGCGGCTCAGCCGCGTTAGGTTCTCCAATTTGCAATTTTGCAATTATCAATTTG
This sequence comes from uncultured Alcaligenaceae bacterium, assembly GCA_964518515.1. Classification (GTDB taxonomy): domain Bacteria; phylum Planctomycetota; class Planctomycetia; order Gemmatales; family Gemmataceae; genus CAZFGM01. The sequence continues at coordinate 6,724 of CAZFGM010000124.1, forward strand.
CAATCGAATCGCTTGGCCAGCAGGCAAACGATTTAAAATTGCAAATTGCAAATTGGAAGGTCTCACGCCGCCGGCCGGACCTGCAGCCGCGGCGCCGGCGTCGCGCCCGTGCGCGCGGTCAGCAGGTGGATGGCCGCCGTCAAGCTTTCCACGGCCTGATCGAACGAGCTGGCGCCGGCCAGGCTGGCCAGATTTTGCTGCAAGGTTTCCTGCAAGCGCACCAGGTTGGCTTCCCCTTCCTGAAGACGACCGAGCACTTCGGCTTGTTGCGTCACCCGATAGGCGACCTCGGCCAGGGCGGCCTGATGCTCGCGGCCGGTGTCGCGCAGCACGCCGGCCAGGTTGATCAGACCTTCTTGCAGAGCCTGGCTGCGCTGGATCGCCTGGCGTTCCAGCTCCATCTGCCACTGCGCGTGACTGGCCAGCGTCTTTTCCAGAGCCGCCTCCAGGGCGTGCGTGAAGCGTTCGAGCTGCTTTTGCGCCCCTTCGGCCCAGAAGCGTTCGGCCTTTTCCACGGTCCGGGCCCACACGCCCGCCTGGCGCTCGACCAGCAGCTCGGCGGCCTTGAGGAGCACCTGCGTGTTGTGCCGCAGCGCCTCGACAAACTGGCCGCTTTCCGGCCCGGTGCGCTCGAAGCGATGGGCGAGCTGATCATCGACATAATGATCGATATCGGCCAGCGTGCCCTGCTCGAGGCGCTCGACGAGGAAATTGACGAACATGAGGATCATGGTCAGGCCGAGTGCCAGGGCGGTGGTGTCGAAGGCGGTGGCCAGACCGCTGGTGACGCCGTCCAGCGATTTCTCCAGCACTTCCGGGGTGACCCCATAGATGGCCTCGGTGATGCCGAGCACCGTGCCGAGGAAGCCGAGTATGGGAATGGCCCAGGTGATGAAGCGGACTAAACCATTGCTGCCCTCGACGGCAAGAGCGTCGCTGTCGCTAAGGCCGCGCATGTGATCGTCGAGCCCGTTGGCGGAGCCGCGGCTGGTCACGAAATCAAGGATTCCCGCCACGCGCCGCACCAGGAAGGTATTGCGCATCCAGGCGCTCAGGTGACGCAGGCTGGACAAGAGCGGCCCGGCATCGGCCACCGGCAAGGGCGTTCCCTCCCAGGCCGGCAAGACTTCGTACCGGCGGGCGGCCCGTTCGGGAACCTGGCCGACGGCCTTGGCAAAAAGGGCCGCCAGGGCGCAGCAAAATAGCACCACCTCGACCCATTCCACCGGATGGCTGACGTAGCGTACAATTTCCTCGTGGACGTCCAGCGGCCCCAGGTGGATCAGGACCAACAGGCCCACGCCGGCCGGCACGCCCAGGACAAACGCCGCCACCATGGCCCACGAACCGCGCGGCCGCGCTTGCGAATGTGCGGACATAATCTGTTCCCTCGGGAAAAACTTCTCTTACTAAACATCGACCGCCGCGGGCGAATACTGGCGTTTTCGCCCGCTTCGTCGAGAAAAAGACGCCAGGGAGGCGGGAAAGTGGGCAAGTTACGCGAACCCGGCGCGGAACTGGTTCGCCGGCCGCGAATTTGGGGAATTTTGGAAGTTCTGGTTACGGACGCGGGGAACAGTTGCGCTAGCTACCCATCGGAACTAATTCGCCTCTCTAAGATTTTCTTACCTTCCCAATCCGGAAAGCACGAACCCGGCCCAAAGTTTGGCGGGCGCCCTGCCGCCGGGGGGGCGATTCCTTTGCCGGCGTCGCTGGCAAGCGCGCCACCTTGTCGAAGTTCGGGCCACGCTCGCGCGCCAGGGCCGGGCGCTGTATGACGCGCGGGCGCCGGCATGACGAACCTTGGTTCATGGTAAGTTCCTCTCAGTTGACAGGTTCTCAGAGGCTGTCCGCAAAGTTGTAGGATAGGCTTCCAGCCTGTCCCAATTGGCCGATCTTGCCAAAGTTAGATGGTTTGGGCGACTAGGGGACAGGCTGGAAGCCTATCCTACGACATTCCAGATAGCTCTCAGTGCACAAGTTACTTCCCCCTCTCCTGTCACGAGCCACTTGCCTGTTCAAGAAAGTTGCCTTGCTTCGATGGTCCAGGTTGTCGGGCATCACCGCCTTTCGATTGGTCGAGGAACAATCGTTGCCCCTGGCGACCCTTTCAGACCGCCAGGGGCGTTGCCTACATTCGTTAAATAGGACTGGCTGCCAGGACATCCGCGAACAAGTCGGCAAAGACCTGGTCGAGGACGTGGCTGTTTTGCGCCGCGGCCAAAGCCGGGGATGCTTGTTGCAAGCCAGCCTCCTCGGCGGCAATCGTCCACGTTGCCACGGGGGTCTGTGCCGGATTCTGGTTCGGCGTGGAAAAGAAGCTATCTTGCTTTCCCCCAAGGAAAGGCACGGCCAGGCTGTCCGGCTCGCCGAGCAAACTGCCGCTGTGATGGCGGCTCGGACTGGCGGCCAGCAGGGATTCTTCCGGCGTCGCCACCACCAGCGCTCCCTTGAGGTTGCCCGCGCCATCCTGAACCGTCAGGTTGCAGAGGATTTGCCCTTGATCGTTCATCGGCGCGAAACCGAACGGGAAGGGAATCTGGCCCAGCAGGTCCGGCACAGTCAGGCCGCGCACCAGGCCGAGTCCAGGAATGGTGTCGCCCGAGCCGACGGCGCGCGTGAGCACTCCCTGGCTCCAGGTGTACAGGGCGGTATCCTGGAAGCTGTCGCCGTCCTTGTCGGTGTCGATGACGGCATCGAAGCTGACCACGCCGTTGTTGTTGAGATGGACGTTGGCGGTGAAGAAGCCGGCGGTGACGAGGTGGCCGCCGCCGGGCATGGCATCGCCGGGACGTGCAATGGCAATGTTCTTGTTGCCGGTCCAGAAGAAGACGCCGCTGTTGTCATCGAGCGGCAGGTGGCCGGTCCCCTTGGGCTTGGCCGGCAACGAGCCGATGTAGGCGATCTGGCCGCTGTTGTTGATTTTCTGGCCGTAGGCGTTGTCGAACTTGCCGCCGCCCGGCGCATTCTCACCCTGGCGGGCGATGGTCGTGATCTGGCCGGTCACGTGATCGCGGAGGAAGACGCTCTCGGCCTCGAAGATCTGATTTCCGGCGGGGAAGCTGGCGGTGAACTGGATGCTCGGGTCCTCCAGGACGTGGCCGGTGAAGGCGACGTCGCCGAGGTCGTTGGACCAGCCGCTGCTGGCGTAATCGAAGACGGAGCCGCCGGGGGCAGGATCGCCGGGGCGCGCGACCTTGGAGATGACGCCGCTGGCATCGATGGTGAAACTGCCCACGCCGAGCCCGCTTGGGCTGTCGGGCGGATTGCCTGGCCCCAGGGTCGTGTCGATGATGGCCTTGAAGGTGGTGGTTCCCAGGTTGTTGATTTGCGGCTGGAAGCCGTAGCCGTGGAAGACGTGGCCGGGGTTTCCGGGTTCACCGGCGCCCGGCAGCAAGATGACGCTCAGGTCGCGGCCGGGGGCGTCGAAACGGTACAGGCCGGAACCATTTTCGAGCAGGGACGGGAAGTTGTAGCCGTCCCGATGAAACGCGATGGCCGACACGCCGGCATTGTTCAGGTTCAGCGCGCCCAGGAAGACGGGCCCGAAGGTGGCGCCGTCGGGGGACTTGTCGCCGGTGCGGGCCATGGCCGTGATCTTGCCCTTGGCGTCGGCGAAAAAAGTCCCCTCGCCGCCGGTGCTCAGGTCGGCGCCGAAGACGACCTGCCCCTTGTTGTTGATGCCGCCGGGCTCGAAATCGAAGGTAAATTGCCCCGTGCCCGCGCCGGGAATGGCGCCACCGGGGAAAGTGTCGCCCAGAAAGGCCAGCGGCTTGAAGCTGAAACTCAGCAGGCACCGGTCTTCCAGAAGCTCGACCTCCAGGCGGCATCGGGGCCGCGGGCGCTGTGCGACGCGCGGGCGGCGAAATGATGAACCTTGATTCATGGCAAGTTCCTCTCGGTTAACAGGTTCTCAGTGCAGATCACACCTTGTAAAAGCAAGAACGACTTGCTTCAACTCCCCTCCCTGTCACGAGCCACTTGCCTGTTCAGGACGTATTGTTCCGGTTGTCGGGCATCACTCCTTTCGAATTGTCCAGGTAAGCCTGCTGGCGGGAATTGGCACAAGCGCCCCTTGGATCGGGGTGGCTTGGCATGGCCAGCCTCTCTTTCCCAGGCTTGATGGAGGGGAATGTAAGCCGGTGACACCGGACTGTCAAGATAATTCCGGAATCCCGGACCGCCCCCCCCGCTCGGCCCGGGTCTCCGACCCCGCCGAAATGCCCGACCGAAGGTCTCCCTTCACGAGTTGTCCCACATAGCAGACCTGCGGTCGGTCCAGCGGCGGGGTCGGAGACCCGCGCCGAACCCTGACCCGCGCCGAACGCAGCCCCACCCTATCGCCCCAGGCCCGACAGCACGAACCCCGCCCACAGCTTGGCCGGCGCCCGGCCGCCGGGAGGCGGCTCCTTGGCCGGCGTCACCGGCAGGCGTACCACCTTGTCGAAGTTCGGGCCGCGTTCGCGGGCCAGGGTTGGGATGCGGTCGGGATGATGGTACAGCGTCAACTGGGCCTCGCGCAAGGCCTCGAGCGGCGTTTTCTTTTCTTGCCACAGCTTGTGATAGAACAGGCCCATCAAGGCGGCCGTCGCCTCGTCGTCCACTTTCCACAGGCTGGCGATGACGTTTTTGCAACCGGCGACATGAAAGGCGCGGGTCAGGCCATAGACGCCTTCGCCGCCGGCCACTTCGCCCAGGCCGGTCTCACAAGCCGACAGGACCGCTAATTTCATGTCGTGCAGCCGTTGGCTGATGATGGCCTCGGCGGTGAGAATGCCGCGATCCGCTGGCGCCTTGTCCCCTTTCCGGTTGGCCCCGGCCAGCACCAGGCCCGAGAGAACCAGGGGATTGCGGGCGCCCGGCGTGGCCCGCTCCCGGCCAAAATGCTCGAACAACTTAGGATCGACCTGGAGGTAAGAGCGAAACTGCGGATCGGCGAAGAAACCGTGCGTGGCCAGGTGGGCGTACTCCGCCTTGGCAAGGTCCTGCAAGATCCGGCTGGTGCCGGCTTCTTTTCCGGAGCGGGCGAGGGCCTTGCCGCCCAGGGCTTTCTCGGCCAATTCCAGGACCAGCTTGTGCTCGCGCAGGGTGCCGGGCAAACTTGGCCACGACAGGGCCTTGTCGCCAATGGCTGGAGGGCCACGGTAGGAGGAAGCGACTTCCAAAACCTCATCAGCCTTCGGCGGTTTTTCCTCGGTGCCCTGGTTATAGTCCACTCCGCCCACGGCCAGGACACGTCGCGCTGACGCCGCGACGCTCGCCTTCTCGGCAGCCAGCAACCGTTCCAAAAGGAACGGCCCGTGCGGCACCATGGCCAGGGTGTAATCCTCCAAAAGAACTTTGGTTCCATCGCCGCTCTTGACTGGTAAAGCGGCCCAGGGGACGTGGTGTAAAATCCCGTCAGGCGTCAGGTACAGGGTCTTGATGTCGGGTGAAAGTTCCTTGCGAATGGGTTCCCAGATGAGCTGGCTCAGCCTGGCCGCTTCCTGGCGCTCGGGCTTATTGCCCATGATGGCCTGGCGCCATGTGGCCCAGGCGTCTTCAATCGGCTTCGCCTCCCCCAGTTCCACGCGCTGAACCGGCTTATTCTTGGCCGTCACGAAGGCGAGATAGCGCGGCGTCCGCTTTTCTCCCTTCTTTCCGGGCACCTTGGGGTCCTGCTCGAAGTCGATATAGCGCACCAGGTCAATGAAGGCCGTGTCCTGAGCCAGCTTGGCTTGCAGGTCCCTTGGTGCAATTTTGAAAAGATCGACCGCAGGCCTTTCCAGCTTCAAAAGCTGAGCCAAATCTTTTTCCAGGCGCTCCTTATTCTCGGTCAACTCCTGAACTTTTTTGGTATTCTCTTTGGCTTCTTTGAGGGGATTGAGCAAAAGAGCCGCCAGTCGTTGGCGGACATTGACCAGTTCCCGCCCCAGTTTCTGGGTCTCGGAATCACGGCTGGCCATAAGGTCCAGGTGCCGCTTCTCTTGAAGTCGGGTTAAAACCGACCGGCCGCGCCACAGAAGGTCGTAAATGCCTTGTTCCTTGGGTAGTTGCCGGGTAACGGATAGGAAGGAATCGCGGCTCAAAGGCATATGTGCCAGGTAATTCATGGCCTGGCTCTCGGCGGCCGCCTCGGCAAAGCGAAAGAGCAAATCCTGGTTCATGGCCAGGGCCTGGCGGAAAAAAGGCTCGGCCTGGGCGTGGACGCCCTGGCTTTGTAGCAAGCTTCCCAGGTTGTTCAGGCTTGCAGTCAGGTGAGGGTGTCCCTGGGGAAACTTGTCCTTGGGGTAAAGACGCTGGTTCATGGCCAGGGCCTGGCGGAAATACTGGTCGGCCTGGACGTAGGCGCCCTGGCTTTGCAGCAAGCCACCCAGGTTGTTCAGGCTTCGGGCTAGGTCGGGGTGACCCTGGAAAAACTTGTCCTTAGGGTAAAGACGCTGGCACATGGCCATGGCCTGGCGGAAATAAGGCTCGGCCTGGGCGTAGGCGCCCTGGCTCTCAAGCAAGAACCCCAGGCTGTTCAGGCAATAAGCCAGGTCGGGGTGTCCCTTGGGAAACTTGTCCTTGGGGTAAAAACGCTGGTACATGGCCAGGGCGTCGCGAACATAAGGCTCGGCCTGGGCGTAGGCGCCCTGGCTCTTCAGCAAGAACCCCAGGTTGTTCAGGCTTTCAGCCAGGTCGGGGTGTCCCTGGGGAAACTGGTCCTTGGGATAAAGACGCTGGTTCATGGCCAGGGCCTCGCGCAAATAAGGCTCGGCCTGGGCGTAGGCGCCCTGGCTTAGGAGCAAAACCCCAAGGCTGTTCAGGCTCCTAGCCAGGTCGGGGTGTCCCTGGGGAAACTTGTCCTTGGGGTAAAGACCCTGGCGCATGGCCAGGGCCTTGAAGTAATAAGGCTCGGCCTGGGCGTAGGCGCCCTGGCTTTCCAGCAACATTCCCAGGTTGTTCAGGCTTCCCGCTATGTGGGTGTGTCCCTGAGGAAACTTTTCCTTGGGGTAAAGACGCTGGCGCATGGCCAGGGCCTGGTGGTAATAAGGCTCGGCCTGGGCGTAAGCGCCTTGGCTCACCAGCAAGAACCCCAGGTTGTTCAGGCTTGTAGCCAGGTCGAGGTGTCCCTGGGGAAACTTGTCCTTGGGATACAATTTCTGACGGATGGCTAATGCTGCCCG
>CAZFGM010000125.1:0-13826 GCA_964518515.1 uncultured Alcaligenaceae bacterium
GTAGTGGCTCGGCTCCATGGTGAAGGCCGCCGTGCCGCTGGTGAAGTTGCGCAGCACGCTAGTGTAGCCGAACAACTCGGCCAGGGGCACGTAGGCGTGCAGCATGCAGCGGCCCTTGTCCAGGCCGGTGTCGAGGATTTCGCCGCGGCGGCGGCTGACGTCGCGCGTCAGGTCGCCCAGGTACTGGCCGGGGGCGTGCACCATCACGTTCATGATCGGCTCGAGAATGACCAGGCCGGCCTTGGCCTGGGCGTCGCGGCAGGACTCGAGGGCCGCCAGCTTGAACGTGTCGGCCGAGCTGTCCACCTCGTGGCTCTTGCCGTCGAGCAGGGTGGCCTGCACGTCCACGACCGGGAAGGGGTGCTTCGCCCCCTTCTGACAGGCCTGGCGGAAACCCGCCTCGACCGAGGGGATGTATTCGCGCGGCACGGCGCCGCCGAAGACCTTGTCCACAAAGTAGAGGCCGCCCGGATCCGGCTTCTCGCCCTCTTCTTCCATGGCGGCGGCCCAATCCTGAAGCTGCTGCTTGGACAGCGGCTCGTAACGCATGAGGATGACGGCGTACTTGCCGCGCCCGCCCGACTGCTTGATGTAGCGCGTCTCGAATTCGACCGGCCGGGACAGGGTCTGGCGGTAGGCGACCATCGGCTTGCCGACCGAACATTGCACGTTGTGGTCGCGGGCCAGCTTGTGCACGGCCACTTCCAGGTGCAGCTCGCCCATGCCGCTGAGGATGAGCTGGCTGGTCTCGGCGTCGGTGCGGGCGCGCAGGGTCGGGTCGTCGCGGACCATCTTGCCCAGGGCCTCGGCCAGCTTGGTCTCGTCCACGTTCTTGGCCGGGAGCAGCGCTTGCGACAGCACCGGCTCGGGGAAACGGATTACTTCCAGCACCATGGGGTATTCCTGGCTCGACAGGGTGTGTCCGGTGGCGGTCTGCTTGAGGCCGACGACGGCGACGATCTCGCCCGGGCCGGCAACTTCCAGGCGCTCGCGGCGATCGCCCATCAAGCGGTAGACGTGGCTGACGCGCTCCGCCTTCTTGACGACGGCATTGACCAGAGTGTCCCCGGGATGCAGCTCGCCCGAGTAAACGCGCAGAAAGACCAGGTCGCCGTGCTTCTCGCTGACCGTCTTGAAGGCCAGGGCGGCGAACGGCTCGCTCGCATCCGGCTTGCGCACGGCCGGCTCCTTGGTCTTGGGCACGAAGCCCTTGACAGCCGGCCGATCCACGGGCGACGGCAAGTAGTCGCCGACGGCGTCGAGCAACAGGCGCACGCCGTGATATTCCTTGGCCGAGCCGCACAAGACCGGCGTGATCTTGCCGCTCAGGGTGCCGGCGCGCAGCGCGCGGCGGATGAGCTCCGGCGGCACCGGCTTGTTTTCCAGCACCAGCTCCAAAAGTTCGTCGTCGGCATGCGACGCGGCCTCCAGCATCTGCTCGTGCCAGCGCTTCGCCTCGCCCCGGTTTTTCTCGGGAATGTCGATCCACTGGTACTTCATGTGGGCCGGATCGTCTTTATCCTGGTCCCACATCTGCATGCGGATCAGGTCGATGACGCCGCTGAAGTCGCTCGACTGGCCCGCCGGGATGGTGCACACCGCGGGCGTCATGTCCAGCTTGGCTTTCATCTGTTCGATGCAGTCGGCAAAGTCGGCGCCCATGCGGTCGAGCTTGTTGACGAAGGCGATCCGCGGCACGTTGTGCTTGTTGGCCTGGTGCCAGACGGTTTCGGATTGAACCTCGACCCCGCCGACGGCGCAGAAGACGCCCACCGCCCCATCGAGCACGCGCAGGCTGCGCTCGACCTCGGCGGTGAAGTCCACGTGGCCGGGCGTGTCGATCAGCGTGATGCGCTGGTCGCTCCAGTCCACGCTGACGGCGGCGCTGTTGATGGTGATGCCCTTGGCCTTTTCCAGCGGGTCGAAGTCGGTGGTGGTGGTGCCTTCATCGACGTCGCCGGCCTTGTGCTTGCTTCCGGCGTAGTACAGGATGCGCTCGGTGAGGGTGGTTTTTCCCGCGTCCACGTGAGCGATGATGCCGATGTTGCGTAGGTTGTCGAGCATGAGCCGATTCCATGGGCGGAAAAAATAAACGGGCGGCGAACCGGCAACCTGCTGCCGGTTACGGGCCGCTCCGCCGATATCAATAAGGAGAACCGAGGACGGCGCCGGGTTCAGGATGGTTCACCCCGTCCCGGCAACCAAGCCGCGACAGGGGAAATCAGGCTGGTTTCATAACCACCTCGCCATCGGGACAATGCCCGAAATTGCTGAATTAGTATTATAAGTCATTGCGATAATCGGTCCAGGGCAAGAGATAATTTCTGGGCGAACCATCTGTCCGAGCCGGAAGCGTGAGCGACGGGCACAGCTCCGCCGTCGCTCACGCTTCCGGCTCGGAAAACCACACAGCGAGCGTCGAGGCGTAAACCCGACGTGTTGATGGCTTCCACGTCGGGTTTGCGCCTCGACGCTCGCCAGGTAAGTTTTTCTGCCGCTCGCTTTAGCCTACGCGTCGGGCTCTGACAAAGGCATGTCACTGGGGGACGGCGTTTTCAAAAGGCCAAAAAAATTTTTATTTTCCTTTGCTTTGCGGTCTCCTTGTTGATAAAAGAACCTCTCAACCCAGCGCGATGGGAATCCTTGTTTGGCTGCAACTATGCGCGCGATTTGTCCGAATCCCGACTGCCGAGCGGTGCACGACCTCAAACCCGAGGATATGGGGCAGCATTTTCGCTGTTATGATTGCGGCGTGCCGCTGCTGGCGGACACGAATGGGCTGCACTTGGACAAAAGGCCGCCTCCGCCGCCGCCGCCTCCGGAAATGGGGCCCGTTGCGGGGCCGGCAGCGAAAACAAGATCGGATTGGCAACCGTCTCCACGGAGTTCTGTCATGGCGATTTTCACCTGGGTATTCGGCGCGGGAGCTTGGCTGGTGATCTTCTTCCTCTTCCTGCCGCTCCTCGATTTGGCCAACGTTAAGAATCGTAATGCTGCCATCACGGAGGGGGAACTGAATTTGCTGCGCAAAAGGGAAGAAGCACGCCTCAAGGAAGTGGAAAAGGACCCCAAAGCCGCGGCCAAAGCCGAGGAAGAACGCGCGAAACAAGAGGCCAAAGAGCGTAAAGAATGGGACAGGGAAAAGGTTAAGCTACAAGCCCGGGTCGATGCTGCCGAAATCAAGGTCCAAAAGGCTCGTTACTGGTACACCTGGGGGATGCTGTTCGGTTTTCTGGTGCTGGCGGTCGGCGCCCTGGGGTTCCTCCACCCCAGCCAGACGACGGCACGGCGGGTCGTAGGGGGTATCGTTCTGGCCGCGGAGGTGCTGGTAATCTTTGTGTACTTCCTGTTCAACGCCCGATTTGGATAACCGTCGCGCAGAGGTTGATAGTGAGGGAAAGAATCAGCCTGTGGGGTACAATCGCCCCATGAAAGGACGGTCATGTTAACTCTTCGCCTCATCATCATGGTCATCTTTCTCTTCTTCACCGGGTTCAGCGGGGCCGTCCCAGCGGCCAACGCGGGCGAGCCGGACATCCGCGGCACCTACAAGTGCGTGGGCGACGCCGGCAAAGGAAAAACCAATGAAGGAACTACCCAGATCACCAAGCAGGGCGATTGCTACGTGGTTTCCTGGAGAATTGCCAGCGGCCAATTGTACAGCGGCATCGCCCTGCGCGAGGGCAAGACCTTGTCGGTCGCCGTGCTCAGCGGCTCCAAGGACACGCGCAACGTGAGCATCCTGGTTTACCGCATCGAAGAAGGGAAGGCGATTCAAGGGCAAAACGTTCACCGAGACGCTGACGCCCGATTAGTGAGCCCGCAGGGCAAGCAAGGGCGGCCCTGGCTTGCAGGCTCCGACCGCAGCGCCATTTTCTCACCTTTAAGTGTCCCACTCGCGCCGGTGTTTGTCGATTTCCGGCATCACCAGTTGGTGGAGTAGAGCTTCGTTTATGACTTCACGCTGGTCGGTGCGCGAGAGTGCTGCAACGGGTTTGACTTCGGCGAGGGTAAGACAAAATGCCGATCTCATGTATTCGAGAAGCGTGACGATCGTGAAATTGGGTCCCAGACGTTTCTTGAGCTCCTGGAACATCGTGCCCACGGAATCGCCGCGCCGAGCCATAGCACGCAATTGGAAAACGATCTGGTTACTTAATTCATTCATGGGAGTAGCCCTGTTCGGTTACTTTTTGAAAACAACGTGGACATCAGTGTAATTGCCCGGCGTCCCGTGTTTGCTAATTTCCTCATACTGGTGATAGCCGTACTGCGCCCCATGCCTACCCGTCCAGGTTGCCCGTGCCGCTGCTTCCAGCGTCATTCCCGCAGCCGTAAGACGGTTTACCTCCCGCAAGTTGTCGCTGTTCGGACCAACCCAATTGCCTTGGATCGCTGTTACACTGGAACCGAAATGCGCCATCATTTGTTGGAACATCCACCATCCTGGACATCCGGTCTGTGGGCGGGTCTTTGGCAGGTTTTCGACAAGGAACGACAATTGTCCGCCACTCACCAGTTCACCCCAGATGAAATTACTTTGCTTCGCAGAACTTACTAATCGGTATTCGAGACCCGTTGCCCGTTGGACTACCGGACAGCAGTGTGTCGATCCTTGAGGAGGTAACATGGTCGTTGCTATTGTACACGGCGGGCTTGCCACGAAACGGCAACTCCCATGGAATGATCCCTCCGGGAAATTGGCTTGAAGGAACACTCCCCTAAACCCCGCGAGAAAACCATGAAGTGGACCACCATTTTTTGCACGACTGTTTTCCTGGCCGCCTTAACACTTTCCCTCCGTGCCGACAACTGGCCCGCCTGGCGCGGCCCCGACGCCACCGGCGTTTGCCGGGAAAAGGGCCTGCCCCTCACCTGGTCCAAGACAAAAAACATCCGCTGGAAAATCCCGCTGCCCGAGGCCGGCAACTCCACTCCCATCGTCTGGGGCGATCACGTCTTCATCACCCAGAGCCTGGACAAGGGCAAGCGGCGGACGGTGATCGCTTTCCACCGCCCCGATGGCAAGAAGCTCTGGCAGCGCGACGTGCCGTGCCCCGTCGAGGAAACTTCAAACAAGCACAACCCGCCGTGTTCCGGCTCGCCCATCACCGACGGCCAGACGGTGTACGCCCATTTCGCCTCGGCCGGCGTCGTGGCCTACGATTTCCAGGGCAACAAGCTGTGGCACCGCGACCTCGGCCCCGTGCTGCACAAGTGGGGCAACGGCTCCAGCCCAATCCTGTACAAGGACCTGCTCATCGTCTACCAGGGACCGGGCGAACCGACTTTCCTCACCGCTCTGGATAAACGGACGGGAAAACCGGTGTGGACGAAGAAAGAGCCCGGCATCAACAGTCCGATTTTCGGCTCGTGGAGCACGCCGCTCGTACTGCGCGTCGGCCGGCGCGACGAGTTGATTTTTCCCCTGCCGGGCGACCACATCGGCGGCGACGGCGAATTCAAAGCCTACGATCCGGCCAGCGGCGAGACCCTGTGGCGCTGCACCGGCCTGGGCAATGAAGTGTACGCCATGCCCACCCCTTCCCCCAAGGGCGATCTGATCGTCGGCATCTCCGGCCACAACGGCCCGACCATGGCGGTGCGGCCCGGCGGCAAGGGCGACGTCAGTCAAACCCATCGGGTCTGGCGGGCGGAGGGAAAGCTGCCGCAGCGCATCGGCAGCGCCATTTTCCACGGCGATTACTTGTTCCTGTCTGATGCCGACGGCTTCGTGGAATGCCTCACCGCCGCCACGGGAAAACCCATCTGGAAAGAACGCCTGCCGGGCCGCCTGTGGGGCTCGCTGCTGCTGGCGGAAGGCCGGCTCTTTGTAACCAGCCTGGAAGGGCAAACCTTCGTTCTCGCCGCGGCCCCCAAGTTCGAGCTTTTGGCCAGCAACGACCTGGGCGAAACCACCTACGCCGCCCTGGCGGTCTCCCACGGGGATATTTTTCTGCGCACTTACGAGCATCTGTATTGCATCGCCAAAAAAAAGTAAGTCCCGCCTGCCGGGCGGGACCTGATGTGAAGTGCCGCTCGGCAAGCGGCACCTACTTGGAGTGGCTGATGCTGCGTCCGGTGCTGGTCGATGTCTTCGATTCCTTGTGGCCGTTTGCCCTGGGAATACTGGCCTTCTGGGCCGGGCGATTTTGTTATCGGGGCCCTTCCTGGTTGCGTCATGGCCTTGTGAGCGTCGGCGTGATCGGCATTGGCGCGGCATCTTTGATTCGTTGGCTCCCCGCGAATAGCACCTTCGTACTTTCCCTGGCCGGCGGCGCCTCGGTGCTCCTGTGCTGGATCGCCGCTCTTCTTCTGGGCATCGTGTGGAGCGTCCCGCGGCGGAGCCTGAGTAATGGATTTCTCGCCTGTCTGCTGGGCATTGCGGGTTTCGTCCTGCTGGTGGAGTCGGGAGGCCGGCTCTGGTGGCGCTTTTTTGCCCCGGATATGTGGGAAAAGACCGCCGATGCAAAAGGATACGTCCAGCAATCCAGCGGCTTGACCTGTTCCCCCGCGGCGGCGGTCATGCTCCTGCATCACTACGCCATTCCCGCCAGCGAGGGAGAGATGGCATACCTGGCCGGCACATCATTTTTCGGCACCGATGCCCTGGGCATGGCTCGGGCCTTGACCTGGAAAACGGCCGCGCGCGGCTGGCATGCCGAGGTGGTTACACCGGATTTTGCATCATGCCTCAAGTTAACCCCCTTCATCGCCCACGTGCACTTGCCAAACATCGGCGGTCATGCGCTGCTGGTAGACAAAGCGGATTCGGATTACGTCCACGTCATCGATCCCCTGGACGGCCAGCGGCGGAAAATGGCGCGCGAAGAATTCGAAGCCGTGTGGCTGGGAATCATGATCCATATCAGGACCAATGAGTAAAATGAAAAAAACGAAGGCAAGGGGACGCGTCGGAGGTCTGTTAATCGGCATAGCCTTTCCGGTGTACACGAAATTAAATCTGCCTGGCAGTGAATACTCCCCGGGCACCTGCGTGCTGCACGACAACGGCTACGGCACCCGCTTCCCCGACCTGGAAGGTTTTGTGCCGACGGCGGTGCTGTTGAGCCGCGTCATCAGTCGGCCGACGCCGATCATCACCCTCGACCTGGGCTACAAGGCCGTCGCCAGCGATCCGCCCGCCGGCAAACGCTGCATCCTGCTCAATGTGCCCGAGTACGAAGCGGTCCTGCAAAACGAAGAACATTTCGTGGTGGAAACCCCCGCCGCCGAGCGCTTTGCCCCCGGCGATGTCGTTTATGCCATTCCACCGCACATTTGCCCCACCTGCGCCATGCACCAGCAGGCGTATGTGATCGAGAATGGCAAGGTAACCGGCACCTGGAAAATCGCGGCACGCGATCGGGTTTTGCGGATTTGAAAGCGCGTCCCAAACTTTTTCTCCCTCCTTTTTGCTAAAAGGTGAAAAGAGGCTATGCTTCTTCCGGGACCCTTCCCGGAAGAAGTGGCCGCTTTCAGGGGAGATCAAACATTAAAGCGCTTTGGCCGACTGACCGGAGAGGCTGATTTTGCTTGTGCCAGGCCAATTTCGCTCCCATAATCAGGGGCTTTCCCGAGCTCGCGCGCCCGGTTTTTTTCCGCCGGTCGCCGTTCTCTTCGGGGCGCCCGCTGATTTGAAGGGGCTGTTTCGATGACCAGCGTTCACGCCGTGGTGCGGTTCCTCATCGGCTCGGTGATCGTCATTTTCGCGGCGATTTGCGGGGGCTTTTTGATCTGGGCCATCGTGCCGGAGCAGGGCATCTTCAGGGGGATCGCCATCCTGGCCGGGATGTTGCTTGCCGGGGCGGGCACGGCGGTTATCCTGGTTCGCACTCGAAACATGCAACCTACGCCCGGCTGGCGGCTGTTCGGGTGGTGCTGCATGGGCGCGTTCTTCCTTTTGAAGGGGCTCGTGTGGTTCGGCCGTATCTGGACAAGCGAAAATCCCACGCTGGCATTGATCGCAGCCCCTGTCTCTGTCGTTGCCGCCGGTGGTTGCTGGTTTGAAGGCATTGTTCTATATCGAAGGGACCGTTCCCAGCCGCGGCAGGCTGAACTGGGAGCGCCCTCGACATTGGGCGAGCGCGATGAGTGATTTCACGGCGCTGTATCTGGCCGGCTCCATCGTGTGCGGCCTGGTGATGGTCTGGTGGGCCTTGCTCGTGCTGGGCAATCAAGGCCGGCTGACCGCTTTCTCGAAGTGGCTAATGGGTCTTTTCTGGTTCTGGCCGGTGGCGTCGCTGGTCATTCTCTTCGAGCTTCTTCCCAACAGCGTGCCGGCATGGCTGCCGCTGGCCTATCTCGGCTATTGTCTCTTCGAACTGCTGTGCGTTGCTTGGGGGATGTGGTCTGACTGGGGCAGGGTCAAGGGCATATTCGAGCACGAAATATCCGGCAAGGGATTGCCGCTCAGTCAATGGCCTGCGTTGCCGAAATGGGACTTTGCCCTGCATGCGGCGTTGGGTGCGGCTCTTGTCGTAGCAAGTTTCGTGGTGTTGATGGATTGATCCGAGAAGCACTCAGCATCACGATAACAAGTCCTGCACCGCGATTTACTACCTGACAGCCAGCAAAACATCAGGTCTTTCTCAGGGGAAATCAAACATATAAAAGCGCTTTGGCCGACTGACCGGAGAGCATGCCGATGGTTTCCCTCACCAATGTGGCCCATCGGCTTGCGCGACCGGTTGCCGATTATTCCAATTTCCTTGAGGGCCCCGGACCCGGATGTGCCGCTGGATTTGCAAGCCCTGTTGCATTTGACTTACGATAAGGCAGGGTACGTCAATTACATTAATGAAGAAAGTCCCGATCCCCCTTTGCCAGCAGGTGATGCCGAATGGGCTCAGCTATTTCTTCCTGAACCCAGGCGATGAAGCTGCCGCGGCAAAAGGAATCTTGGAATCAAATCTAACGTTGGCTTGCACTTCCCAACCCCCTATAATTGCAGCGAAAATATATCTTTCTCACTCTGGAACCACCCATGGACAATTCTGCCGCCGACCCGTTGAAACCCAAGTATCGCCGCGTGGTCCTTAAACTGAGTGGCGAGGGCTTCGGCCACGGCGGCAAGAGCGGCATCAGCATCGACGAGACGCTGTCGATCGCCCGCCAGGCCCAGCGGATCGTGCAGCGCGGCGTGCAGCTGGGCATCGTCGTCGGCGGCGGCAATATCCTCCGCGGCGCCCAGTTCAGCGCCGGCGGCACCGTCATCCGGGAAGCCACCGCCCACTACATGGGCATGCTCGCCACCGTGCTGAACGGCCTGGCCTTGCAAGATTGCCTGGAAAGCCTCAACTGCGAGACGCGGCTGCTGACCGCCGTCCGCATGGAACACGTGGCCGAGCCGTACATTCGCCGGCGGGCCATCCGTCACCTGGAAAAGGGCCGCATCGTCATTCTGGCCGGCGGCACCGGCAACCCGTTCGTCACCACCGACACCGCCGCCGCCCTGCGCGCCCGCGAGCTCGAAGCGGACATTCTTCTCAAAGCGACGCGGGTGGACGGCGTCTACAGCGAAGATCCCGAAGTCAATCCGCACGCCATGCGCTATGAGAAGTTGACGCACGGCCAGGTGATCCGCGATAATTTGCGGGTGATGGATACGGCCGCCATCGACCTGTGCAAGGAAGCCAAGCTGCCGATCCTGGTGTTCAACTTCAAGAGGGAAGGCAACATCGAGCGGGCCATCGCCGGCCACGCCATCGGCACGTTGGTGGAAACTGTATAACCGCCGCTTGCGGCTTAGCGTAAGGTACATCCCATGACCAGCGACGAAATCCTCTTCGACGCCGAAGAACGCATGGAAAAAGCGGTGAGCGTGCTCAAAGACGAGCTGCGCGGCCTGCGCACCGGCCGGGCCACGCCCGCCCTGGTGGACCACATCCGCGTCGAATACTACGGTTCGCCCACCCCGCTCAAACAACTCGCCCAGATCAACACGCCCGATCCGCAGCAGATCATCATCCGGCCGTTCGATCCGGGCGTGCTCAAGGACATCGAGAAGGCCATCCGCGCCAGCGACTTGGGCATGTCGCCCAACAACGACGGCAAGATGATCCGCCTGACCGTGCCGCCCATGTCGGGCGAGCAGCGGCAAAAAATGACCGCCCGCATCAAGAAGTCCGGCGAGGAAGCCAAGGTCGCCTGCCGCAACATCCGCCGCGACGCCAACAAGCACATCGACCAGGCCGAGAAAGACAAGGAATTGACCGAGGACGGACGCGACAAGGCCAAGGACCAGGTGCAGAATCTTCTCAAGACTTACGAGGACAAGATCACCGAGATGGTGGACAAGAAGACGAAGGAAGTGATGGAACAATAGGGAACCAGAATTTCCGGGCGGAGAGAAAAGATGGTCACCGAGGGCCGCCAATTGCTGGGCTGGCTTCGACGGCCGCCGACAATTCCCGCCGGACCGGAGATCAAAAACCTGTTTTTCTCGGTTGCCGCTGACCCCCGTTTTCAGCGGGTTGCAGGTCTTTCCGAAACAGAGCTTGCTTCCTTGCACCAGGAATTAGAAAGAGCGGAATTCTGCTATTGCAACATTCTCCAGGGTGGCTATGCGGGAAGACCGCCTGGCAGGGGGTTGGTTCTGGGGCTCTCCTCTTGGCATATTCGCCGAGCCCCGGCCGTTCACGAGCTCTTGCACGTTGCCCGAGAGGTTCGAGGCTTGAAAAGGTTGGACGATGAAACCAAGGTGTGGCGAGAAGAATTCATTGTCTGGTATCAAACCTTGCAGCACACACCCGTCCTTGGGACAATAGAAATGGTTGTCCTGCTGACTATTTTGCACGCGGTAGTTTTCGGCGTAGTGCAGTTGGGTTATTGGTTGTTGGGCATTTGAAACCGTTTGCAAACAGGCCCTTTTTCAAGGAAAAAGTGTGTACCGGACTCACTCTATCCTTTTCAAGTTTTACCTTCCCCTTGCCTTGATCCTGGGCTTGGTGTTGACTCTTTGGCAAGCCCAGGTGCTTTGGTACCTTTTTGTTTTTATCTTTCCGCTAGTATTGATCATGGTAATTGTGAGCATCGGAAAATTTTGGTTGACCAGGGAAAGGCGGAAGATAACGGCCGGCGAGCCTTCCAATGTTCCTCCTACATCCCCCACGCCGAATCACCATCCCGCCGCGCCAACCTTCCGCCAAACGGAATGATGAGATGGTGACCAAAGTTGGCCTAGCGCGACAAGGCCAAGGACGACGTGCAGAACCTCCTCACAATCTCAAGATTTCCGAGATGGTCGACAAGAAAACGAAGGAAGTGACGGAGCAATAGTTTCACCGCTATGGAGGTAGGAAATGATCCTTCGCTTGACCCCGAAGCAGCGGTTTCTGCTTGGCAAGATGAGCACCGACCAACCCATTCCCGTGATTGATCCGGACACCAAGACCGAGTAGGTGCTGGTTCGGGGAGATGCTTTTGCCAAAATACGATTGGGCTTGCACAGACCCAATGGGGGTACGGGAGGCGCCACGGAAAATTCCGGAGGGGATCGTGCAATCGCGCTGTGCCTTTTTCCGAAAGCTACCCCAGCTACTGAAGCAGGGGAAACGGCGGGGGAAATGGGTAGCTTATCACGGCCGACGATGCGTGGGCTTCGCCGCGACGGAAACCGCCTTGTACCAAAAGTGCCGGGGGCTTGGCTTGGAGGATACGGCTTTTTTTGTCGGTTGGCTCGGGAACCAAGCGGAGGAACCGGAAACGATCGAGCCTTTCTTGAAGCAAACGGGAAAGAAAAAAACCTGAAACGAGGTGTCCGATGGACGGCCTTACCGTTGAAGCCACCTATGAAAACGGGGTTTTGCGTCCCGAAATGCCCTTGCCGCTCAAAGAGCATGAAAAAGTGCGCATTACCATTCATTCCCCCGTGGATCTGGTTCGAGCGACGTCCGGGATACTAGGTTGGAAGGGCGATGCCCAAACCGTTGAACGAGTCGCACTCGATCCCGAGTTCGGAATCCGGGAATCTCCATGACTTTTGTGGACATAGTCAATGGCCAAGCGGTGTTCTGGGATGCCAACACCTTCATCTACCATTTTGTTCCCCATCCTGTTTTGCAAACCGCCTGCCAGACCTTGCTCGAGCGTATTGGCCGTAAGGAAATCGCGGGATTTACTTCCGCGGATGTTTTGAGCGATGTGGCCCACCGCGTGATGACGTTGGAGGCAATCAATCGGTCCATTCCACGTCTTTGGAAGTCCGTCGCCTCGGATAATCACCCGCTCAGCGTTGCTTCTGGGCGGTAAAATAAGCGCGATATTCCTGTTCCCGGTCCATGTGCACCAGAGGCGGGATGCGGTCAATGGCGGTGTCGCCGCGCACCAGTTCGAAGGAGATGCCCAGCGGCGTGCGGCCGGGCCGTTTGAAGCGTCCGCCTTCGTAGTCGCCGCCCCAGTAGTCGCCGAGCGCGATAACGTCGAAGCGGGTGAAAGCCCTCTTATTTGGGTCGTAGGTTAGCACACCGGCCAGGCGGGCGTCGAAGCCGCGCTGAGCTTTCGCCGGGTCGGCATCCGTCGCCAGGAAGGCGGACCCTTGCAAGCGCATGCGCAGGACCGGCGACACCTCTTCGACGGTCAGGGTCAATACCCCCTTGCGAATTTGCTCGAGTGCCCAGCGACCCGGGAGGCCAAAGGTGCCGTTCACCAGATGGTAGCGAAAAATGCGCTTTTGAATGGCGTCGGGAACGGGGAAGGAGTCACCCTTTTTTGGAGCGGGCGGGACCAGGGATTGCCATTCGGCCGCGGTGAGCCACAGGTTGAAGTGGGCCGGCTCCGTGTAAACCGGGGACCAGCCGGGATAGAGGGCCCGGTCCTTGAGGTCCTCTTTGGCAATCGCCACGAGCTCGCCGCAGTCATTTTTTTTCAAGTTGCGCACAAAGGAGCGGAGAATCAGGCCCCCCGGCGGAGGGGTGCAGCGCTCCGCCTCGGGCGACTTGACCTCCTTGCCGGGTGGCAGTTCCTTGCGTTCTTCTTCGGTCAGCTCCTGCCATTTCTTCAATCCGGCGGTAAGGGCCTCGCGGGCGCCGCTGGGGCCGTTGCCGCCGGCCAGTTTTTTGCCGCTCGGCGTGGTGAGCACGAAGCAGGTGCCGCCGCTGGGATGGGTATTGGCCTTGAAGAACGCGCCGTCGGCCCCGTCGGTTTTCCGCAGCCAGCCCATGTGGCCGTTGATGCCGATGGCCACGCAGTGTTCCTTGATCAAATGAGCGACCGCATTCACGGCGACCCGGCCGTGATCGTAGCCCTGGCCTCCACACGGTCCCAGGGGTTCGCCGGCCATGTGCCAGAGCAGGAGCGGCTTGCCCTCCTGGGCCGCTTTTTTCCGCGCCGCGTAGATGTTCGTGCTCGGCATCCAGGGCACCTGCATCCACTGCGAATCGTTGGGCCCCGGCGCAATGAGCTTGTGCAGCTTATCGACCTGATCGGCCGGCACCGGCTGCGCCCTCAAATCCGCGCCGGCAACCACGAGCCACCCGGCCAGCACGACCGCGATCATTTTCCGCTTGGTTAGAACCATGGCTTGCAACTCTCCTTTCGGTGATTGATTTATCCACGATTCTCCCACCGCTGCGCCCGCCTGGCAAGCGTCGTCTGTCAAAAGCCGATTCAAAGACGGTCTCCTTGCCCGGAGGTGGTGGTGGAGTGGTGAGGATTTCATCGCACTTCTTCTCGAGACCGTAACAAGCCGGCTCTCTGGGCAGGTTGTCGGCAACCACCAAGGGGAGTAAGCCGCGTCTCTTACTCCAGGGGTGCCCGTGTGGAGTTTTGGGATTCTGATCTGCAAGCGTAATCACGGCAAATCCAGCACTTTTTTCAGACATGCC
>CAZFGM010000126.1:0-13809 GCA_964518515.1 uncultured Alcaligenaceae bacterium
GTTCTGCACTGCTTTGGCTTTGCCTCGACTTAATCCACACGGTTGGCGCAGAGCCCGAATTAGTAACCCCCCACGCGGCTGCGCCGCGAGACATCCCGAAGGAACTGTACCAAAATGGTGCGCGCTGGGAAAAAGGGTGTCTTGCGATCCGGTGTCTAATAGCGCGGACTTGAGACGCCGGGCAGCCACGGGGCCCCGAATGCGAATAGATATGACCGGCCGAGGTGGGTTATCGCCGGCTTGCGTGGGAACATGGTGGGCTGGAATAACCTTGCCGGAAAATAGGCGGATCAAGCGCGACCACCAACCTAGCCGCCGGGGAGCAACAGCCGGAAGGGGTTCCTGCCACACACGTCGGTAGGGAAAACGGAGCATCAGCACAATTCCGAACCAGAGGCGATGACCTCGCCGTCCGGAATCCATTCGAGAAGCACTTCCTCGGGATTCTCGTCCCCCGCGCGCACCATGACGTCGAGGGCCGCCAAAGTAGGACAACTGGCGATCAGGCGGCGGCCATCGGGACTAAAGGCAACCCAACGGCCGCGATGCTTGCTCATTTCTTCCAAAAGGAAGTCATCGGAAGCAACCTCGGACTGCGCTCCGGATGATTGCGGCGATTGAGGCATGTCATTACTCCGGGCCAAACGTAGAAGAAACACGAACTCGCAAACGCTACGTGCCGCCGTTGGCCCCGGGATCGGCGCCTTCGTCATCGTCGGCAAGCAGGCTTTCCAAATCCCACCTCGACTCGAGCGGAAATGTTTCGCGCGGCAATTCGGTCCCAGCGGCGGCTTGTTTGCGCGCATCGGCGTAGGCTTCCGCGAGAACCGAGAGCGCATGATTGTGCAGGGTTGCGCTTTCTAAGAGCTTGCCCAATTCTCGTCGTTGCTCCAAGATCGTCCCCCGCCATGACCCTGACCGCTGGTCTGGTTGATATTCCCATTTCAGGAGGTGGGTAAGCAGCGTGACCAGACGACTGGCTACCTCCCGTCGATCTCTTTTGGCCATGTCTGACAGGTACTCGCTTAGGTTCGGATGATCCATCTCCGCGTACCGGCCCTCCGCTGCCAGGTGCGCCATGATCTCCAGCCAGGCGGTCTCGTCGCGTTCAAACAAGACATTCAGCGGCAACCTCTCTGTCGTTATCATCATTGGACCCTTTGCAAACTCAATACCCTATTCCAGGATACACCGTCCGCACCGGCGGAACAATGTTCTGCTGGCGAGATTCCGGATGCCGAACGGAAAAACGCCAATCCTTCAGCAAGCCTCGCCAGAGCCTGATAATCTTCGGGAGTAATCATGGCGCCAATTCCAGCCCCAGGCGAAAAACACAAACCAGAGGCTTGGGACAATAAGCGAACAGGCCGCGGTGCCATTCCCACTGCGCTTCCAGAGCCTCGGATAACGGCACCGACTTGGCCAGCACGACAATATGCCGTTCATCCGCGATTTCCGGATCTTTCCAGCTCGACGCTGATCCGGGCTTGCGGGGAAAGGCGGCGCGTCATCTCCACGACGGCGGGAAGCTGGTCCGTCACACCGCCGCCAACGCCGCTACCTCCGCGGGTATGGGAATCACGATCTCTTTTGTCGCCCGTGTCATGGGGTCTCTTCCTATCAAGCTTATGCCTTAGTAGAACCCAGGAGTACAACGCATCGTTGCCAAGATGGAGTTGGAGCAGTGTTCTCGTTGAGGAAGGACACACGGGCGTCGTGACCAATGGCGTCGTCGTACCCAACCTTCCATCATTCCCTAGCCGCGCGTTGCAACCGATCACGAATCGCCAGCCAATCTTCGGTGTCCGGCGGCAGGGCCACGACGATGCGGTCGAGGCCGGCGGCATCCAGGGAATGCAAGGCGGCATACAGCTGGGCGGCGTAGCCGCGCGGCTCGTTCGGCAGGACCATGCGGAAGACAGGACCGGTTTCCTCCTCGACCTTCCAGGTCAACCAGCCGACGCGCAGACCTTGGCGCAGCAAATCCTGAACGCGTTTCAGGCCATGGTCGGCCACCAGTTCCATAGGGGTGCGCGGCGCGTAATGCCGCCCCAGGAGGCCGGGGGAACGGTGCTCCGTTGCCAGGTCTTCGGTTTTCACTTTGGGTCGCAGGATAGGTCCGATCACGGCTTCGATCTGGGCGGGGGAAAGCAAACCCGGACGCAATATTCGCGGTGGCGAAGTCGTCAGGTCCAGCACCGTGGATTCCAGACCGCCGGGCGTGGCGCCGGCGTCGAGGACCAGATCGATCCGGCCATCCAAGTCGGCCAGCACGTGTTCGGCCCGCGTCGGCGAAAGCCGTGTCGAGCGATTGGCGCTGGGGGCGGCCAGCGCCAGGCGGGCGGCCCGGAGCAGGGCCAGGGCGACGGCATGGGCCGGCACGCGCACCGCCACGGTATCCCCGCCGCCGGTCACGATGTCGGGAATTCGAGGCGCCTTGGGCAGGACCAAGGTTAACGCCCCGGGCCAGAAACGCCCTGCCAGGCGATCCGCGTTTTCAGGCCACTGGGTCACCAGGTCGCGGGCGGCGGGCGCTGCGGCCACGTGGACGATGAGGGGGTTCTGGGCCGGCCGGCCTTTAGCCGCAAAGACGCGTTCAACCGCCGGCGCGTCCAGGGCGTCGGCGCCCAGGCCGTACACCGTTTCCGTAGGAAAGGCCACCAAACCGCCGCGCTTGAGGATGTCGGCAGCTTGGGCGATGGCCTCCGCTTGCGGCGCTGCCGGGTTCACGGGTAGAACCAAGGTTTGCATGGTACTTGCATTGTACCAGCCTCGAAACCCCGCGGGCTCGAAGGGTGCAAACCCGTTTCTGCGCGTTGCCTGAGCCGGAAGCGTGAGCGACGGGAGCTGCCCAGCCGTCGCTCACGCTTCCGGCTCAGAAAAACACGCTCTTCGCGTCCGCAAGAACGGTTTGCACCCCGGCTTGAAGACTTGTCGGCGGACTCGTCACGATTCAACCGACCCATTGCTTTGGAAAACGACCGTCCCCAGCCGCCAGGTGATTGGCGGCAGAGGTTTTTCTGCCACGAAGTTCACCATTGCCTCGGCCAGGTTGAATTGCGCCAGGTGGCGTAAACCGATATAAGACGTGGTCAGGCGGGGATTGATTTCGATGACGTAGTCCTGGGTTCCGTCAGCCGCCGGGCCGAGGACCAGATCGACGCCCACGTATCCTTGCAATCCAGGAACGGATTGCACCGCCTGGCGGCCGAGCTGGACCGCGCGGCCGGCCTGGTCCGGCGGCAGCGGCAGCGTGCCGCCCAGATAGCGCATGCGGCCATCCGTGGAGAGATTTTGATAAGCCGGCAACAGGGCCACGCGGGTCGCCGGACCTGCCAAAAAGGCGACGCTGGCCGCCTGGCCTGGCACGTAGGGTTGGAGAAGAAAATCCTCCTGGGGCATTTCCTCCCGCGCTTTCGCCAAGAGGTGGGGTACCTCGTCCCGCGATGGCACCAAGAAAGTCGTTTGTGATCCCGCTCCCTGCCGGGGCTTGCACACCAGAGGGAACGCGGAAGAAGGAGCCCGCCCGAAGTTTTCGATCCGGCTCGAAGCCACCCAGGTCGGCGGGGTGGGGATGCCCTGGGCGTGCAGATAGCGGGCCAGGCGGAGCTTGTCGCCGGTAAGGAGGACGGCTGCCAGCGTGGGCCCGAGCAGCCGGCCGCCGGCTTCTAGTACCCCCTGGCAGCGCGAGGCCAGTACCCCCGCGCTTTCCGGGGCGATTACCAGAGTGTAATCCGCTCCGCCAGCCAACCGCTGGAAAACCAGTTCTTCGCAAGCATCGGCGCGGCAAATCTCCTGGCCCAGGTCCGCCACCCCTTCCGCCAGCAAGGTCACCGTGCGAATTCCCGGCAGCGCCGCGAAATCCGCCGCCACCGCCCGCAGCATGGCCAGCCCTTCCGCATGCAAGGCCGCCCTGCCGGCGACGGCACAGGTGTATTCGTAGAGGAAGACGCGCACCGAAAGACCCGAATAATTAACAATCCACGGCGATGGCTTTGGACGCCGCCCATTGTCGGCGAAGCCGTTCATCCATTATCAGATCGAGGGATACGAACTTCTTTCGAATCCGTTCGCGAGTGCAGGCATCCTGCATCCCGCCAGCATCCGAAAACCACCGCCCGAACGCAAGACCACCTTGCTCAAGGTATTTTTTCGCGGCTCCTTATTCCGTCCTCAAAGCGCGGCGAAGTTTTTTCTGGGCGCGGCGGGTGCCGGGTCGCTACCCTGAATAGGACCCGGTTTCGGGCTTCTACCGAAGGAGGACCTTATGAAGCGCTTCCTGTTCTGGTTCTGTCTGATCGCCGCCTTTCCCGCCCTGACCTTCGTCGAGCGCGTTTACGCCGATGCGGCCGATGGGGATGCCGACCTCATCATTCACAACGCCAAGATCGTGACCGTGGACGCCAGGTTCGCGATCGTTCAGGCGCTGGCCGTCAAAGGGGAGCGGATCGTGGCCGTGGGCGAGGATGCCAAAGTCCTCAAACATAAAGGGCCCAAAACGCGCGTGCTCGACGCGGGCGGCCGCACCGTGCTGCCGGGGCTGTACGACAGCCATACGCATCCGACCGGGGCGGCGGCCAGCGAATTGACCGAGCCGTTGCCGGTTCTGCGGGAATTGAAAGACGTCTTCGACTACGTCAAAAAGAAAGCCGGCGAGCTGCCCAAGGGCGAATGGATTGTCCTGCGTTTTGCCTTTCCGACGCGGCTGAAAGAAGCCCGTTTTCCCACGAAGCAAGAGCTGGATGCCGTGGCTCCGGACCATCCGGTGCTGTACAACGCCGGGCCGGCCAGCCTGGTCAATTCCATGGCCCTCAAGGTTTCGGGCATCACCAGGGACACGCCCAATCCGAACAACGGGGTCATCGTCAAGGACCCGAAGACCGGCGCGCCCACCGGCATGCTCCGCAACGCCACCAGCGTGCTGAAAAAGACTCCCCCCAGCGGTAAGGCGTCGGCCAAGGAACGACGCGCGGCGGTCAAGAAACTTTTCGGCTTGTACAACCAATTCGGCATCACCAGCATCGCCGATCGCCACGCCGACCGCGGCGCCCTCGACCTGTACTATTCCTTATTCAAGAACGGGGAATTGACGGTCCGCATCAACGTGGCTCGCGGCTTCAGCCCGTACGGCACGCGCGAGGAGATCGCCAAACGCTTCGACACCTTGCCGGGCAAGGACGGCCTGGGCGGGCCCACCGGCGCCGGCGGCATCTGGATTCGCATCGGACCCATTAAGTTCTTCCTCGACGGCGGCATGCTCAACGGCACCGCCTTCATGCGCCAGCCCTGGCCCAAGGGCGAAACCTACCAGATCATCGAAGATGATTACCGCGGCCTGCTCTTCGTCCAGCCCGATCAGGTAAAGGTCCTCGTCGAGGAAGCCAGCCGCCGCAAGTGGCAGGTGACCGCCCACACCGCCGGCGAAGGCGCCATGGACGTGCTGCTCGACGCCTACGACTTCGTGGACCGCCTGCTGCCGATCAAGGACCTGCGCCACTGCATCACGCACGCCAACTTCCCGTCGCAGCACAACCTCGAGCGCTGCCAACGGCTCGGCGTGTGCGCCGACGTCCAACCCGCCTGGCTGTACAAGGACGGCGCCACCCTGGCCCGCGTCCTCGGCGACAAGCGCATCCGCTGGTTTCAGCCCTACAAGAGCTGGCTCAAATACACTACCATCGGCGGCGGCTCGGACCACATGATCAAGCTCGACCCCATGGACTCGACCAACCCCTGGAACCCCTGGCTCGGCATCGCCGTCACCCTGACGCGCAAGACCGAAGGCGGCCTGGTCGTCACTCCCGACGAACGCCTGACGCGCGAACAGGCCCTGCGCCTGTACACCGTCAACAACGCCTACTTGCACCACGAGGAAAAAGAAAAAGGCTCGCTGGAGGTCGGCAAGCTCGGCGATTGCATCATCCTCGACCGCGACTACCTGACCTGCCCAGTCGAGCGGATCGCCGCCACGCGGGTGCTGACGACGGTGGTCGGCGGACGGGTGGTGTATGAGCGGAAGGAGTGAGTTTGGGAAATTTTGCTCTTTCTTTTTTCGCTTGCTTACGGCACTTTAGGAATCATGCTCCGGGTGCGGCATCACACCAATGACGAGGGATTAAATGGGATCATCGCCGGTGGGGGAATTCGAAGCAGTCGCGGCTGGGGCATGGTGGAAACCGGTGTGCATGTGGAGGTGGAGCCCTTTGGATCCACCCGGCCCTGGCGCCCCGGAAACCGCGGACCAAAAAATGAGTTGGGGAGCGAAGCGGATGGTGCTTACGTTGAATTCGACGCTCCTCCAGAACTCATTTGCTATTCTTGCGGGCCTAGGAATTCCGGGATCATCCCGGTCCCAGCGGGCCAACTTTTTTCTCTTCAAGGTAGGAATCTGGTTTTCATCCGAGTACGTTATCACTGGTGGCAATTCTGGCGAAAAAAACCGGAGTGAGGACAATATGAAAATTCCCCTGGACCGCATTACCATTCTGAAAATCTATTGTTATTGCCGGCAGGCCGAGCGCTCGGTTCATCGCGTCCTGAACCCCGCTGCTTGCTGGTCCGATTTCCAGGCGTATTATGGTGAAAAATGTGTGCCGATCGACCACCTGAGGCAGTTTTTGCAAACATTCCTTTCTGAGGAAAAGGACCATGATCTTCCTCTGTCCCGCGAAGTGTTTGAAAAGGATTCGCGGCTTCCCGGAATTTGCCAAATCATCTTGGGAAAATTGCTGGCCCGCTGGAAAAGCGTGTGGCGGTTTTCTCCGAGCGAAATTGCTTTCATCGTTGCCACCCTGAGGAAATTTCTCTTGTTTTGCCGCTCGCCTTCCAAACCAATAGCGGCAGAATTGATTAACCTGCGGATGGATTTTTCCTCGATTGAAATGGTTCTGGAATGGCGCTGTTACGGCCTGAAAGAATTCCAGAAAGCTTGCCATATCGCCCATTTCGATCAGGGGAATGAGCATCCTGGTGTCCGCATCCAGGACATTTTGGCTGAAGCGGCGTAAAACTGCTATGACGATGCTTTGAATAAGATCAAATTTACCGGTCTAGGAGAAGCCATGTCCACCCTGACCAACCCTGTCCTCTTTCCAGGGGACTAAGACGCCCAGAGCGAATGTGAAACTCCCTCCCGAGGCTATTTGAGTAATGTGGTTGTTCATACGAGCACCGGTGAGCGTTACCGGCTCTTTTTTTACGACCCCGTGCGGATGCGGCAGGAACTGGAAATACAGGCCAGGAGCGGCAAGCCTTATCTGGCCGAGCCAAACTTCGTCCTGCTTCCCGAGGTCACTACGGAAACCGTCCGGAACGCCGTGCACGGTTTATGGCAAGACGGTTATTTTGAACATGTGAAGCCCTTGTGAGCCATCAGCCGAAGGACGCGAACTATGCTGATTTTTCCGAATCCCCGCATTAAGGAGAATGGTATGCTCCACATCATTTACCTCTTTGCGTTTTTTCTCACGGCCATGTATTTTTTCGATCCATCCCCTGTCCTGGGCGGGGACGATAAGGAAACCGCCATCGCCTTGATCAAAAACACGAAAGCCCCCCTTGCGAAGCGGCTCCAGGCCCTCGCCAAATTGGGCGAAACGCGAAATCCTGATGCTCAGGTAATTTCAGCCTTCATCGTTGCGCTCAAGGATTCAGAACCCAAGATGCGCGCCGGCGCGGTCAAAGCCCTTGGTGCGAGCGGGCCCAAGGGGAAGGCTGCTCTTCCTCATTTAATCCCATTGCTGGCCGACGAGGAAATTGATGAAGCGGCAAACTGGAAATTTATTCCACGGCATCAATTCGGACTCCCGTGTGTTGCCTACAGAATTAGCCGTATGATGCCGGAGGCGTTGCCCGCGCTGATCGAAGTTCTCAAAGACGCAAAGGCCAAATCTCTCGCCCATATGAATGCAGCCAGGACGCTTGCCGAAATCGGGCTCAAAGCCAAACCGGCCCTCTTGGTTCTCGAAGAAAAGTTAAAGAACAAGAATCTGGCAATCGCCGTTGAATGTGCCTGTGCCTACGGGTCTGTCGGCGGCGAGGTCGCTAAGGCCCTGCCTATTTTGCAGGAAGGATTGCGGGACAAATCCACGTCCATGCTTTGTCGCACGACTGATGCCGCCCTACGATTGGGCCCCAAGGCCAAGGACACGGTGCCGATGCTGACGCTTCTTCTGGAGCATAAAGATCCCAAGGTCCAACTTGCAGCGGCCTTTGCTCTTGGAGGGATAGGAACGCACGCCAAGTCCGCCGCCCCGGCTTTGGGGAAACTTTTGCGAACTGAAACCGATGATGTGTATTTTCGAGATTTTGTCGCCTTTGCTTTGGCAGGGCTCGGGCCCGATGCCTTGGGTGCCTTGCCCATGCTGATTGAACGGCTCGAGGATGTGTCGTCGAACGGAACCATCATCCGAATTATCGGAATGATCGGCCCGCAAGCGAAAGATGCCGTTCCGGGTTTGATCAAAATTCTAAAACGCGAAAAAAGTGACTTTCTCCACGAAGATACCATGCTGGCGCTTGGCCAGATTGGGCCGGACGCCCATGCGGCTGTGCCCGCCTTGGTGGATCATTTGAAGAAACCCGTAGTGAAGCAATTCGGCCCGGATGGTGGCAGCGGTTACCGTGAGCGTGCCCCTGGATTACGCGCGCTCGGCCAAATTGGCCCCAAGGCAGCGGCTGCGTTACCCACCATCAAAAAATTAACGGAGGATAACGACCCAGGTGTCCGCGCCTGGGCCATGTACGCTACCGCGAAAGTTACCCGCGATGCCAAGCCGCAGGTGCCCCGGCTCATCGAACTTTGGAAAAAGGAGTTCGGAGGCGAGTTCGGTGGGTATAGGGTAAATTACGTCGCGGAAGCCTTGGAGTTTCTCGGCCCCGACGCCCGTCCTGCCCGCGATTTTTTCATCGATGGCCTTTTGAATGACAAGTATTCCAAAGGAATACGGCACTACGTGGTGAAAATCCTCGGCCAGTTATGCGAAGACAGTGACGTGATCGTCCCCAAAATGATTGCTTTGACCGAACGCAAGGCCGGCAAGGAGGCCCGCAGACAGTATTGTCTCGAAGGCATCGAGGTGCTCGCCAGCCTTGGCCCCCTGGCAAAGGCAGCCCTTCCCCGCATACGCCGGCTGGCCAAAGACGAGGACGAAGAAATTGCCAGTGCCGCGGCATTGGCTCTTGCCAAGATAGAGGGGAAATAAAAATTAATTGCCGATCAGACCGATGCCATCAACTTGTTACCGAAGGACGCGAGTTATCCTGATTTTTACGAATTCGAATTCCCCCCCCACCGAAGCCGCGGGCGACTGGTCCCGGGGCTATTCCTCTTCCTCGTTGCCTTCCCCGCTGCGAAGGTTGTCCGCCAAATGATACAACCCCAACTTCTTCCGCACCGTGGCCCGGTTGAGACCGAGCCACTGGGCGGCGGCCCAGCGGTTGTTTTGCACGCGGCGCAGCACTTCCGCCAGCAAGGCCGGCTCCACCACAGTCAACAAATCCTGGTACAGGTTGTCCGGAGCGTCGGCGTTGTGGCTCTTGATGCGGTCGGTAAGCCAGTGGACGACGGCGGCGGCGAGTTGCTCGGCGGGATTGGCCCAGCCCAGGCCCGAGGCGGCGGGGAAATGCTCGGGCAGAAGCGGGCCGCCGCGGGCGACGATGACCGCGTGTTCCAGGGCATTGCCCAGCTCGCGGACATTGCCCAGCCACGGCAGGGACGTCAAGTACGCCGCCGTGTCGGGCAAAAGGGGCAGGGCTTTCGGCTCGAAGCGGCGGAGAAAATGCTCGGCCAGCGGCAAAATATCATCGCGGCGCTCGCGCAGGGGGGGCAGATGAATTTGAAAAACATTCAAGCGAAAAAACAGATCGTGCCGGAAACTGCCGTCGGCGACGCGGCGTTCCAGGTCCTGGTGCGTGGCCGCCAGGATGCGGATATTGAGCGGCTGCGGCTGATTGCCGCCCACGGGAAAGATTTCGTTGTGTTCCAGGACACGCAAGAGTTTCACCTGGACGGCCAGGGGAATGTCGGCCAGCTCGTCGAAGAAAATGGTGCCGCCTTCGGCCAGGGCGAGCAAGCCGGGGCGGGCCTGGGTAGCGCCGGTGAAGGCGCCGCGCACGTGGCCGAACAACTCGCTCTCCACCAGGCTGGGATTGAGGGCGGCCACGTGCACCGGCAGGAAGGGGCGGTCGCGGCGGTTGCCGTAGCGGTGCACGGCGCGGGCGACCAGCTCCTTGCCGGTGCCGCTTTCGCCGGTGATAAGGACGCAGGAATCGCGCGGGGCGACCAGGGCGATACGCTTGAAGACGGTGTGCATGGCCGGACTAACGCCGACCATCTCCTCGGTGCCAGCCAGCGGGTCGGCCGGGGGGGCGGCGCTGTTCTGCTGCTCCAAGGCCCGGCGCTGCAACGCGCGGTTCACGGTTTCCAGGGCCTGGTCCAGGTCGAACGGCTTGGCCAGATAATCAAAGGCGCCGCCCTCGACGGCCCGGACTGCGGTGTTGAGGTTGCCGAAGGCGGTGACGACAATGATGGGCGCTTCGTGCGTGAGCTGGCGCAGCCGGCCCAAGGCGCTCAACCCATCCAGGCCGGGCAAGCGAACATCCAAAACCACGACATCCGGCAGTTGTTTCTGGGCCTGGACGAACGCCTCTTCGGCCGACGCCGCCACCGCGACCCGATGTCCCTCGGCGGACAAGGCTTTTTGCAAAGCCCAGCACACCGCTTGTTCATCATCGACGACGAGAATGTGACTCACGATATTCCGTCCTAACGCGGCCGAGCCGCAAAGTCGCCTCTCGCTCCGCGAGAGGCGACTTTTCCGACGCCAAACTTCGTGTCAACCAGATTTGGTTACGCGAAACCGCCGAACGAGCTACCCGAGGCAGGTCGGTAAGCTTGACCTCTCGTCATGATTGCAGCGCCTGAACCTGGATAGGTAATTCGATGGTAAAACACGTCTGCTGGTTTTCCCGGCGCCAGCGGATGGTTCCACCATGGGCTTCCGCCACCTGGCGGGCGACGGCCAATCCCAAACCGACTCCTTCAGGCTTGCCGGTGACGAACGGCTCGAACAGGCGCGCGGCCACGTCGGCCGGCGGTCCGGAGCCGGAATCGCTAACCTCAATGATTGCGGATCTCTTTGCCATCCGCACTCCGCAATCCGCCATCCGCAATGTCACCTCGACCCATCCGCCCGGTCCAGCCGCCTCGACCGCATTGGTCAGGACGTTAAGGAACAAGTGGCCGAGTTGCCCGCGGTCGCCTTCCACCAGGGATTCTTCCGAAAAGGCCGGGGGTTGCCAGCGCAGGTCGATATGGGCATGGCGGCACTGGGGACCGAGCAGGGCGACGGTTTCGTCGAGCACGCCGGCGAGGCCGCACGGTTGGCGGCGCAGCGCGCTGGCGCGGCCCAGGTCGAGAAAGCGCTTCAGGTGCATTTCCACCAGGGCCAGTTGCCGCAGGGCCACGTCCAGCGCTTCGGCGTCGGCCTGGCCGTTGCAGGCGCGGGCGTGCAGCTGGACCGCCAGGCGGGCGCCGGTGACGCCGTTGCGCAGTTGATGGGCCAGTCCGCCCGAGACCTGGCCCAACAGCCGCAGCCGCTCGGTCTTTTTCACGGTTTCCTGGAACTGGGCGAGTTGCCCGGCCATGTCGTTGACCGATCGGGCCAGGTCACGCAGCTCGTCGTTGCGGTTCGGTAGGGGCATCGGGCTGAAGTCGCCGGCGGCGATCAAGCGGGTGCGGCGTTCCAATTCCCCAAAGCGCCGGCTCAAGTGCTGGGCCACCGCCACCATCAGCACCAGCGACGCCAGGCCGCCCAGCCCGCCCACCACCAGCGATGGCCGGATCGCCTGCCACAGGGCGTCGCGCCACAGGGCTTCGGCAAAGAAGATGTACAAGGTCCGTGGTGCCTGGTCCTCTGGTCCCAGAAGCACGCCGTGGCAAAAGTAGATGTGCTCGGCGACGTGCACGCGCGGCCGCTGCGGTAAGGCCGGCCAATCCCGCGCGGGAGCCGGCAAATCGTGCGGCAGCGCCGCCAGCGTGGTCAGCGGCTCCCCCCCGTCGTCTTCCAGCAAGCGCCCGCGGGCGTCCGTGACCATGAATTCCGCACCGGAAAGTCCCTTCATGAGCTGCAAGATTTGTTTTTTCCGCGGGAAGGTGACCGTGCCCACCGTCTGAGCGATTTCGTGCATCTGTTTTTCGATCTGTTGCCGCGCCCGGTGGACCGACGCCAGAGCCGTCCACGTACTCATGCCCGCAACGCCAAGCAGCAACATGAGCAGCGGCACCAGGAGTTGAAAGCGTATGCTCAAGCGCATGGCCAGGATCCCTTATTTCAGCCTACCGCGACATCTTGGGAGAAACAAGGTACCTGGAAGGGCGCCGGGTCGTTGGGTTCTTTGGAGTGCGGTGGCTCACCACCGCTTTGGATGCTTACACGGCCTCCCTCCAAAGCGGCGCCGAGTCTTTAGCCTTCAAGCGAAAATAAGGGATGGGCACCCCCAGTGCATTTGTTAAAAGATGGCAGGTTCACCGTCAGCCATAGGCCCGCCGGCCAAAGCGGTCGGCAAACACGGCATAATTTTCCACGAACAACAGGCCCATGGGGATGAACATGGCCAGCAGGGTCAACCAGAACCAGGGAGTAGTCCTTGCCTGCACTGCTAAAGGCCCAGGGAGACCAGGGGCTTTAGGAACTTGATTGGGGGCAAGTTGATTGAAGAGTTGATTTCCCATTTGGTTTACATCCCGAAGGGCTTTTTGATTCTCCTCCTTCACCTTGTTGGCAAACGGGAAACCTATCACCGCCTGGATAAGGAGCATCAGGAACCCTAAGGTAGCGCAACAGGCCACCAGACTAAAGCGCGCCCAACCTACCGGCATTGCCAGGGCCAGGATCAACCCGGTTATCACCACCAGGATGAAAATCAGAACTAACGGGGCCGCCGGAACCGGAGGATGGTCACCCGGAAGGGCGCCTTGACCACCCGGGAAGTTGCGGCCAAACCCGGGGTCGAAAATTTCCACCGTGTACCCACCCCAGCAAGACTGCAAACCGGATTGATGGACTTCAATCCCCGGACATTGCACGCTGACCCAGGGCAAGGGAAAGAATAATATGGCCAGCATGAATCCCGACGGCGAGAGTAAGCGGCCGGGAAATTCGGAGCGCGGTCCCCGCGACCGGGGGCGCGGGGCGAGGTCGTCGTCCTCCTTGGAAAAACGGCGGGCGGGGGGGGCTTGGTCGTCATCCTCATAAGCATAACGGCGGGCGCGGGCGGGGGGAGCCAGGGGAATGTCCAGAACCGTGCGTGCCGGCTGCCAGCCCGCCAGGCCGGCGTGCCACAGCAGATCCTCCTCCGCCACCCCTCCGCTGGAAGCCATTTTCTCCAGGTCGGCCTGGGAATACGGCCCGTATTGCTGCCCGTCGCGGGCAAGGTACCATTGCGTGGCCACGAGGTTTCTCCGAAATGGTACGAATAACTTCTCGCTGATCTCCAGTCCCGTAGCCGAATTCGCCGGATTTCGGGTTGAACCAGCCCGAATTCTGACGATTTCGGCTACCACCAGGCGAGGAGTCTCGAATTAGATGCCCAAATGATACTCGATCCCCAGAGAGCCTTCCAGCCTCGACCGGAGCAAAAACTCATTTTTCCATGAGAACGATTCTTGTTCGTAGTGCGAGCTTTAGCCCGTTGTGGGGTCAACAGGGCGGGGGAATAGAACGATTCTTGTTCGTAGTGCGAGCTTTAGCCCGTTGTGGGGGAAAGACGGGCTAAAGCCCGCATGGGCAAATAGGCGGGCCAACCCGC
>CAZFGM010000127.1:0-7597 GCA_964518515.1 uncultured Alcaligenaceae bacterium
CATGGTTTCCAGCGTTTCGCGGCTTAATTTACGATGCTGGAGCGACTACACCCTCCGAAACAGCGGTAATTGCAACCATCCCTTGGTGAGGATACCATTCTCTTGCATAGCGCCACCAGGCTGGCAGTCGTTCTAACTCCCACAACTCCCCCCCATGCGGCGTGAATGCGAAATGCGTTCCTCCCTTTGTGGAATGCGCTTGCAATGCGCCGGTCAGGCATAGTCGGCTCAACGCTTTCTGAAGGCTAGTATCGTCGAGGTTGTGGGAGGGGTAGTTCCAATGTTCGCGGAAAATGTCACGACGCAGACTTTCGAAGTACGCCCCGCCGTCGAACATGACGTCGAGCAAAATCAGTTCGTCGTCGGTGAGGGCCGTTTCGCCTGTTCGCATTACGTCTGGTTGCATTCCTATCGCCCGATACTTGCCAATCAAATCGCCGCAGCGTCAATCCTTTCCGCCGCAGCGTCAATCCTTTCCGCCGAACAGATATTCGGTTGAAACTTTCGGTATATGTTGGCCGATCGATCTAATCCGGTTTTCGATCTAATCCGGGTTTCAGCCTATCACGATCTCATCTTGCATCACCGGGCGGTATCCCCATGAACCCCGTGATCTCAATTTCCCCACAAGTTACCGCGCCTGCTGGGGCAACGCAAGGAACATCGCGGCTTGTTGACTCGTTCAAGGTCTTGGTATTCTTCATGGCTACCGGCACTTGCCGCGCTGGGGACTCGCGCAAGGAACGCGGCCCCCTATTCCCGCAGGATCAAGGCGGCCTCCTGGCGCTCGAGCACTTCGCCGATGACGCACGCCGCCGCGGCGCCCTTGGACCGGGCGGCGGCGACCAGGGCGTCGGCCTTGTCGGCCGGCACGCTAAAGAGCATGCCCCCCGAGGTCTGGGCGTCGTAAAAAAACTCCAGGCGAACGGGGTCCAGCTTCCCTTCCTTTTTCAATCCGCCCGCGACGTAGGCGGCGTTCGTGGCGCTGGCCCGCGTCAGGTAGGGCTTGCGGGCGATGGCCTCGCGCCCCGTGGCGGCTGGAAGCGGCGCCCAATCCGTAGACCCGAATCTGAGTTTCGACGGCTGCCTTCCCGCCGAAAGCGTCAACGACGAGAAGTACAAGGCGATCCGCAAATTGCGCGAACAATTCGGGGGGAAGGCCTTTCTTGATTTACAAGCCCGCAGGCGAGTCTTCGAGCCTGCGGGGTCCTGGGCAATACCCCGCAGGGGCTTTGCAACGAATTAGTAGGTCGGGCTTTCCAGACCGACCTGAACCGCCCAAGCTCAATGAATCTGGGCAAGGGACGTCGGCCTGGAAAGGCCGACCTACAATTGCGTTGCAACCCCCCCCGCAGGCCCGAAGACTCGCCTGCGGGCTTGGGGGCTTGGGCCCCTCCGTGGGCTTACCTTGGGTTTGTCGTTACAATGAGGAAGCGGGTGGCCCCTGAAAGCCATCCGCTCCTTGTCATTTAGCAGGGCTCCCATCATGACCGAGGCGCAAGTCCAAACTCCTACCATTCCGCCCACCCCAGGGGAGGCGGCCCCGCCGGGTCCCGACATCGAGCTGCCCGCCTGCTTCTATCTCGGCCGCGAATACGACCTGGAAAACAAGAAAGTTCTCGACCAGCCGGTGATGTACGATGCCCGCGACCTGACCACGCACGGCGTCGTCGTCGGCATGACCGGCTCGGGAAAGACCGGCCTGTGCATCAGCCTGCTCGAGGAAGCGGCCATCGACGGCATTCCCAGCATCATCATCGATCCCAAGGGGGACCTGACCAATCTCCTGCTTCAGTTTCCCGATCTGAAGCCGGAAGATTTCAAGCCCTGGCTCAATGCGGAAGAGGCACGCACCAAGGGGATTTCCCTGGACGAACACGCCCGGCAAATCGCCGAGCGCTGGCGCAAGGGTCTCGAAGACACGGGGCAAAAACCGGAACGCATCGCCCGGCTCCAGGACTCGGCCGAATGGCGGATTTACACTCCCGGCAGCGAGGCCGGACTGCCGCTGTCGATTCTCAGGAGTTTTTCGCCGCCGCCGCCGGGCACGCCGCGCGAAGACCTGAATCAAAAAATCGACGCCACCGCCTCGGCCCTGTTGAGCCTGACCGGCATCGCCGCTGACCCGGTGCAGTCGCGCGAGCACATCTTTCTCGCCCAGATTCTCCTCAACGCCTGGTCGCAGAATAAAACCATCGATCTGCCGGCAATCATCAACCAGATTCAGGTTCCGCCTCCCCAGCTGCAAAAGATCGGCGCTTTCGACGTCGAGACGTTCTATCCCGAGAAAGAGCGGCTCAAGCTCGCCGTCGCCATCAACAAAATCCTCGCCGCACCCAGCTTTTCCACCTGGACTGTCGGCGAGGCTCTCGACCTGGGCCGCATGTTGTACGATGCCGAGAGCAAGCCGCGCCAGCTCATTTTCTACATCGCGCACCTGGAAGACGCCCAGCGCATGTTCTTCGTAACTCTGCTTCTGGAAGAAGTCCTGAGCTGGACGCGCAAGCAACCCGGCACGACCAGCTTGCGGGCCCTGGTGTATTTCGACGAGGTGTTCGGCTACCTGCCCCCTTATCCGGCGAATCCGCCGAGCAAGCTGCCCTTGATGACGCTGCTCAAGCAAGCGCGGGCCTTCGGCGTCGGCATCCTCCTGGCCACGCAAAATCCGGTCGATCTGGATTACAAGGCCCTGTCCAACGCCGGCACCTGGTTCGTCGGCAAACTGCAAACCGACCGCGATAAGGCCCGGCTGGTCGAGGGTCTCGAGGGGGTGGCCGCCGAGCAAGGGTCGCTGAACCATCGCGACTATCTGGACAAGGTCATTTCCGCCTTGCATAGCCGGGTGTTCCTGTTGCACAACGTGCACAAGGGCAAACCGCTGTTGTTTCAGAGCCGGCACGCGCTGACGTTTCTGCGCGGTCCCATGACGCGGGATCAGGTGAGCAAGTTGATGGCGGCGGTGAAAAAAACGACCGCCGCGGCTTCCGGGGGGGCAGGGGGGGTGGCAGTGCCGCTGGCGATACCGGCGATGCCGGTGGGTTCCGTCCCGGCGGCCATTCCCCTATGCCAGAAGTGTCAGGGCGAGTTACCGCCGGGGGCGCCGGCCTGTCCGCGCTGTGGCGCGGTGGTGGTCACGCCGCGGCTGGTGGATCAGGAATTCAAGCAAGCCTTGCAGCGGACCGTTGCCCCGCTCCCCGCCGCGGTGCCCGTGGCCGCGCCTCCGGAAGTGCCGGCCGATGTCGCGCAATTCTTTCTGCCGCTGGCCACGCCCCGACCGCCAGCGCCGGCCGCCACGGTCTTGTATCAGATTCGCCTGGCCGGCGTTGCCGAAATCCAGTTCGTGGACAAGAAAAAGGCGGTGAACCATCGCCAGACGTTTCGCCTGCTCACGCATCCGCCCCTTCCCGGCCAGCCGATCAACTGGCACATCGCCGAGCGTTTCCAGGAAGATTTTGCCTCCGCCCTGGCGGGAGCGCGCTGGAGCGCGGTGCCGGATTCGGTCAACTCGGCGAAAAAACTCAAGGCCCTGGAAAAAACCTTTGCCCACTTCCTGTACGATGTGGCCCGGCTGGCCCTGCGCGAAAACCGGGCGCTCGGCGTGGTGGGGGGGCCGGGAGAAGACGAGCCGGCCTTTCGCGCGCGCTGCCGGCAGGCCGCCCTGCAAGGGGCCCAGCGTGCCTTGACCGAGGAAAAGCTCAAGTATCAACCCAAGTTCGAGGCCCTGGGCGCCAAGATCCCGGAAGGTTCTGCCGGGGACAAAAGTTCCTCCATGTTGAACCTGATCAACCCTCTGTGGTGGTTCGGCTTCACCGGCTCACAACCCGAGCCACCCCGCGGCTCGGGCAAGCTCGAGCGCCTGCACGCCGAATGGCTGGCCAAGCAAGCGGCCATTCTGGAAAAGTGGCGGCAGATCGGCGAGGAATTTTGCGAAATCCCTTTAACCCCCCGGCGGCAAGATGTCCAGGTCGTGCACTTCGGTCTGGCCTGGTTTCCTGTGTGGATTCTGCCCTGAAATGAAGAGGAGATCGGGGACCACCATATTATTCTCCTGGAACAGGACACCTTGTTATTTTACGATATGACAAAGGTAAACTCCTGGAAAATCTTGCCGGTAAAAAATCAAGGAATTGGCTGGCAGTAAAAGGGGGTAGTATGCGCTGCTTCATTCTGGGAATTTTTCTGGCCGGCCTGGTCCAGGGAATTTTTCCCCCGGCCGCTTTCGCGGACTCCAAGCAACTGGCGGAACATCTGCGCAAGCTCGACCTTGGCGGCCAGGATAAAGCCTTGGCCGGGATGCTGGGCGACGCCCTCAAAAGCCGCCGCGATTATGCCAACGACATCGAGTCGAAAATCTGGCACCTGCGCCTTCGCAACAAAACCGATTGGGAAGAATTCCGCGATACGCGCATCAAGCGGCTGCGCGAATCGCTCGGTCAGTATCCGCCGGTGCCGCCAGACTTGAAGGTTCGCGTCACGAACACGATCAAAGGCGATGGCTTCGAGATCGACAACATGGTTTTCGAGAGCCGGCAGGGGCTGCTCGTGACCGCCAATCTCTATCGCCCCGCCAAGCCGGCCAAGTCCATGCCCGGCATCCTCATCATTCATAGCCATCACAATCCCAAGACGCATGGCGAATTGCAGGACATGGGCATGACCTGGGCCCGCCAGGGCTGTCTGGTCTTGGTGCCCGACCAGCTCGGCCACGGCGAACGACGGCAACATCCCTTCATCGACAAGAACAAGTATCCCGAGGCGTTCAAGGTCGGCCGGCAGGATTACTACTTCCGCTACAACACCAGCCTGCAGCTCTATCTCATCGGCGACAGCCTGATGGGCTGGATGGCCTGGGACAACATGCGCTCGATCGATCTGCTGTTGCAGAAGGGCTGCGACAAGAACAAGATCATCCTCCTGGGTTCGGTGGCGGGCGGCGGCGATCCGGCGGGCGTGACCGCCGCCCTCGATCGGCGCATCACGGCCGTGGCCCCCTTCAACTTCGGCGGACCGCAGCCGGAAACGAAGTACCCGCTGCCCGAGGATGCCGAGACCGCTTTCAATTACGCCGGCGGCGGTAGCTGGGAATCCACCCGCAACCTGGCCTTTTCTTGCCGTGACGGCTTTCTCCCCTGGGTCATCGTCGGCTCGGTCGCCCCGCGCGGCCTGATCCACGCTCACGAGTTCGCCTGGGACCAAGAGCGCGATCCGGTCTGGAAGCGCTACCAGAAAATCTTTCAGTTCTACGGTGCCCCCGACCAGCTGGACTACACCGCCGGCAAGGGCAGTGTCCGCGGCTCCAGCAAGGAAGACACTCACTGCGGCAACATCGGCGCCTATCATCGCAAGGCGATGCATGCCACTTTCAAGAAATGGTTCGACCTGCCGGAGCCGGTGGAATATCAGAAACGGCTCAAGTCGGAAGACCTGCAATGCCTGACCAGAGAGAGCCAAGCGACGCCGCTCCATCAGTTGGCCGGCCAACTCGGCGCCGGCCGGTTGGCGGCGGCGCGCTTTCTGCGGGCCAAGCTGACGCCGGAAAAAAGCCGGCACGACCTGCGCCGGGCCTGGGCCGACCGCTTCGGCTGGGTGGAGCCGCTGCTGGTCAAGGGCCAGGAAACGGTTCATCCCGGCGAGGTGACCTGGGTCCAAACTTCGATAGCCTCGGAAGCCGACATTACCGTTCCCTTGCTTCTTCTACTCCCCAAAAACGCTAAGAACGCCAAGGTTCCCGTCGTCGTGGCCGTGGCCCAGACCGGCAAGCACGGTTTCTGGAAACATCGCCTGGAAGTCGTCGCCGAGCTGCTCGACCAGGGGGTGGCGGTGTGTCTGCCCGATGTCCGCGGCGCCGGCGCCAGCAAACCTGGGGATTCCCGTGGCCGCACCAGCACGTCGCTGTCCGCGACGGGCCTTATGCTCGGTCAGCCGCTGCTGGGAGGCCGGCTGCGCGACCTGCGGGCCGTGCTTGCCTATCTGCGCCAGCGGCCCGAGGTGGATAGCACGCGCATCGGCCTGTGGGGCGATTCCTTCGCTCCGGTCAACGCCCCGGATCGCCGCATTGAAGTTCCCTGGGACGCGGCCAAGATGCCTGATCAGGCCGAGCCGCTCGGCGGCCTCCTGGCCCTGTTCGCCGCTCTGTACGAGGATGACGTGCGAGCCGTTTTCGTTCGTGGCGGCCTGGTATGCTATCAGTCAGTGCTGGAAAGTCCGTTTCTTTTTGTGCCGCATGATGTGATCGTGCCCGGCGCCTTGACGGCGGGCGACCTGGCCGACGTGGCCGCGGCCCTGGCCCCCAGGCCGGTCCGCCTGGAGGGCCTGGTCGATGGGCGGAACCGAACGGTGGCGGGCGAGGACCTGGAACGAGCCTATGCCCCGGCGCGAGCCATTTACCAGAAGGTCGGGGCTGGGAAACATCTTGAACTGCAAGCGGTTTCCTCGTCGGACCAGCGCGTGGCCTCGTGGTTGATTTCGCACTTGCAACCGCGCTGAAATGCGCCACCATTTAACCGGCGCGCTTCTCGCCGCGGAACGGAGCGCACTCCACGGCGAACAAGTTCGCCGGCTAAATTAGAAGTGGACCATGATTTGTCCCAAATGCCATGGCAAGCGCGACTTGATAATCGATGGCCGGCTGCGACCCTGCCCGGAATGCGAAGGCCGTGGCGAAATCCATTGCTGCGAAGGATTGCAGGCCCAGCCCGAGGAGGAGGATGAACCGGGTGAGGATGAAACTCCCGAGGCTCCAAACGAATCAACCCTTCGGCAATGAAAAAGCCCGGCTCGAGTAAGCCGGGCTTCGCTAAGCCGCAAGCGTCCGCGTAAAAAACAAGCGCGGGTTAGTCGCTCTTTTTCTTCTTCTGGAAGGGCAGCTTGGGCAGGTTGCCCCCCGGCAAGGGCTGGATGATGATGCCGGGGAAAAGACCGCTGGGAGGCAGCGTGCCGTTAAAGGGCTCGCCGGCCATTTCCTTCCACTTCTTCCGTTGCTCCTCGGTCAGTCCCTTGACGATGTCGGCGGTGGTGGACTTGTTGAGTTCGGCCAGTTTCTTTTGCATCTCGGCGAAGTTGCCCTTGGCCTCCTTGAACAGTTCGAAGGTTTTTTTGCCGGATTCCTTCAGGGCTTCCTTGATCTTGGTTGTCTGCTCCTCTTTGAGACCCAGGTTTTCGGCGATTTTCTTGTCGAGGAAAGCGCGGGCGCCTTTTTGCTGCAGTTCCAGCTGGCCGAGCCGGTTCATCTGGTTGGCGGTGAGCAAATCGCCGAGGGATTTCTTGGTGGACTCGGCCAGTTCCTTCATTTTCGCGAAACGGTCCTTGCCCTTGAGGTCCTTGAGAGCGTCCTTTTGTTTCTGGGCCAGCGCGCCGACTTTTTTGACCTGGTCTTCGGAGAGTTTGAGGTCCTTCTGCACGTCGGCATTTTCCAGGAGGCGCAGCTGGCCACCGCCGGGCTGGAGCGGGAATTGAAACCCGCCTTTGCCCTTACCCTTTCCTTGCTTGAACCCCTGGACCAGCTTTTTCAGCTGGTCGATTTTTTCCGGGGTGATCTTGTCCTGGAACTGTTGCACTAGCTTTTTCAGCTGGTCGATCTGTTCCGGGGTGATCTTGC
>CAZFGM010000127.1:7697-13791 GCA_964518515.1 uncultured Alcaligenaceae bacterium
TCGATCTGTTCCGGGGTGATCTTGCTCTTGAGCTGCTCCAGTTTTTTCTGGAGGTCTTCGATCTTGTTCTGGGCCGGGGCCGGGCTGGCCACCCAGGCCAGCACCGCCAGGGCCGGAATCCACCACAGCGTTTTCATAGCAAATTCTCCTTGCACGATTAGAGGATCTTATCGGTCCACAAACAGCAGACCAAGTACTCGCGGTTGTATCGCAATACCTTGCGAAGGGCATTTGGGTTTCCACAAAGAGAGCCTGCAAAGAAAACAGCCTCTTTAGGGAATATATGAACACTGAGCGACTTTCGTACCCCAAAAACGACTTTAAAAGGAGAAGATCCGGAAAATCGTTTTTTTTCCTCGGCGTGCGTTATACGGCAAGCGGGCGATTTTTCTTTTCCAGCATGTACTTTCACGCCCGGAAAAAAAGAGTAAAATGGAGGGACCCCAAGGCACCTCGACTCGACTCGCCCTGGGGCCTGATAACCTCACGAGGGAGCAGCCATGTCCGGCCATTCGCACTGGGCCACCATCAAGCACAAAAAAGGGGCCATCGACGCCAAGCGCGGCAAGCTGTGGAGCAAACTCAGCCGGGCCATCATCATCGCCGCCAGGCACGGCGGCGGCGATCCCAGCCACAACCTCAAGCTGCGCTACGCCATCGACAAGGCCCGCGAAGTCTCCATGCCCAAGGACAACATCGAGCGGGCCATCAAGCGCGGCACCGGCGAGCTCGAGGGCCAGACCTTCGAGGAAATCACCTACGAGGGCTACGGCTCCGGCGGCGCCGCCATCCTCGTGGACGTCCTCACCGACAACCGCAACCGCACCGCCGGCGAAATCCGCAAGACCTTCGAGAAAAGCGGCGGCAAGATGGGCTCGGCCGGCTGCGTCGCCTACATGTTCGAGCGCAAGGGCTTGCTCAGCGTCGAGGCCACCGCCACCGACGAAGATACCCTCATGGGCATCGTGCTCGACGCCGGCGCCGAGGACCTGAAAAAGTCCGCCTCCACTTTCGACATCACCTGCGATCCGTCGCTGTTCAACCAGGTCAAAGCCGCCCTGGAAAAGGCCAACATCAACCCTGTCCATTCGGAAATCACGCAGCTCGCCAAGGTGCCGGTGGACGTGGACCCCGAGACCGGCGCCAAGGTCATGCGCCTTCTGGAAGCCCTCGACGACCACGACGACGTGCAGAACGTCTATTCCAACGTCACCATCACCGAGGCGATGGTGGCCGAGGCGGGCAAATAAGGGGAGAAACCCATGACCATTGAGCAAATTCGTGCCATTTACCAAGCCAAGCCTTTCAAGCCTTTTATCATTCATTTGGCGGATGGCCGGCAATTATCCGTCCTGAGTCCAGAATTTATCATGGCCGTTCCCAGTGGCCGGGTCCTTGTGGTCTGCCAACCCGACGATACGGTCAACCTCATTGATCTTCTCTTGGTAACGGACCTGGAAATAAAAGGCTATCGTCCACCCGGCTCGGGAGGAGAATCCAGCCCGGGAGTTGCCGTAACAGGTTGAAAGTAAATCCGTTCAGAACGGGAATCGTAAGTTCTCAATAACCCTGATTTTGGCTGGTATCGTTTGACCGATGCAGTTCCGAGCCGGAAGCGTAAGCGACGGCCACGCCAAGCCTTCGGGCGTCGCTTACGCTTCCGGCTCGGACAAATAAATTTCCGACCTCCCCAGGGTTCTTGAGAACTTACCGGGAATCTGTCGCCTGTCCGCGCCTCAAATAGGCGGCCTGATTCTTCCATACATCGGCTCCCCCATTCGCCGAAAGGCAGCGATGTGTGCGGGAGTCGTTCCGCAGCAGCCGCCGAGCATGGTCAAGCCGGCGGCGAGCAAATCCGGCAAGCAGGCCGCCATTTGCTCAGGCGTGTGCGGATGGACCCACCGATCGCCGTGGCGGATGGGGGTTCCGGCGTTGGGGCGGGCGAACAGCGGCAGGTCGGTGACCGCGCGATAGCGGCGGACGATGTCCACGATTTCCTCCATTGCGATGTCCCGCCCGCAGTTGACGCCTAGGCCGGCAGCGCCGAATTCCTGGACCAGCGCCGCCACTTCCTCCGGTGATTGGCTTTCCGGCAGAGAAGGGGGTTTCCCGGGATTTTGCCGGTAGGTAAACGACACAAGCACGGGCAGTCCCTCCGGGTTCCAGGCGGGATTTCCGGCCTGGCCCAGCGCTCGCAAGGCCGCCAGCTCCGACCAGGTTTCCAGAAGCAGGGCATCCGCCCCGGGCAACGACCGCACGACGCGGCCCATGTCGGCCAGGTTTTCCAGCGGTCCGATATCCCCCAGGACATAACCATTGTCTCCAATCGCCGAGCGCGCCAGCTCCACCGCTGCCGCATTGACCGCTTCAAGCTGGTGGGCCAATCCATGCCGAGCTAGCGTGGCGGGATTGGCCTGAAACGAATTGGTCAAGAGGCACTGTGCCCCCGCCGCCACGTATGCGCGATGAAT
The DNA here is from genome assembly GCA_964518515.1 of uncultured Alcaligenaceae bacterium. Classification (GTDB taxonomy): domain Bacteria; phylum Planctomycetota; class Planctomycetia; order Gemmatales; family Gemmataceae; genus CAZFGM01. The sequence goes on from CAZFGM010000127.1 coordinate 10,169, forward strand.
GGCCCGCACCCGCTCGGGATGGGTCAAGTTCCAAAGCTCGCCGCAGTCGGTCTCGCCCAGGCCGGATCGCCGTAGCTCGGTGCCCATGGCGCCGTCCATAAGGATGATTTGCCCGGAGTGCAGAGCTTCGAGAAAACGTGTCATATCCTTTTTCTTTCCATTTCTCAAGGTTTTTCGGTGATATTTCCCAGAACCAGTCATTCGGACCCCTTCTCAGATATGATAAGTCTTGGAGAATAAACGGAATGGCCAATTCCTCCAGGCCGATATCTTTGATAGGTTTGGCTAGGTTAGGTGCAGCATTCTTTTGGTGCTCTTTGGAAACAAGCTTTGTTTCCGATTGTTGCTTATGGAAAAACACCTGCGGCGATAAGTTGCCGGCGGTGTTCGATGCGGGCGGGATCATTGATGCGCAAGACTTCGATGGTAGCCCGAGCTATAGGAGTTTTTCCTTCGAGGACCGGACCCACATAGAAAAAATGATCGTCCCAGGAATCTGTTCGAGGATTGAAGAGAGGAACGAGATCTCCCGTAACTGGATCGTAGCCGGCGGCATTTGGCCCTTTGGCACCGTTGCAATAGGCGCAAGTTACACAGGTGTTTTCCATGGTTGTCTGGCCGCGGTGCTTCTTCGCTCGGATATGATCCAATTCATGCGGCAGGAAAGACTCGGTCTGAGGAAGCAGGCAATACTCGCACTTTCCCCTGGCCCGTTTCCAAACCCGTTTACGGCTAAAGGCGGCCATGGTTTACGCGGCGGCCCCAGAATTTTTCAAGGAAACTTTGGCCTTGGCCCGTAGAAGGTCGAGAAGAATACCGATGCGTAAATACTTTTCCAGCGTAATCCGTTCGGGAGCAGTGATGGTTCCCCGATTATTTTTCCGTAGAAGTTGGCGGATTTGCTTGGTGGTTTCACCGTCAAACTTGAGTTTCAAAAAAAAACGGGCCGCCTCGGGGGTTAGCCGCGCTGCCGGAAGAGCGAACAACTTTTCCAGAATATCCGCTTCCGAAATGGTGGTGTTTGCCATGATAGAATTATATTGAAGATCATTAGGGAACCAAGCCTTTCTTGCCGCCGAGCAGGTCTTTCCCTTGGCATTTTCCAATCACTTTCTGCCAAACCAGCAGTGGGCCGGAGGCAGAGCTTCCCGAGTTGTCATTTCCTTATTCTCCAATTCTCCAAGGATTGGGCAGCGGCAACTGGAGGAACCGGGATTTTTGTCACGCGAAACCACGGAAACCCCCACTCCTCACCCGTTCCACCGCCGCTTGCCGATACTCCGCACCGCTAATAGAGTAACGCCCATCGCGGACTATAACCTGGCGTTGTCCTTGGGTCGGGGGAGCCGTAATCCGTGTTTGCATGGCTTGGCTCAATTTTTGAATGGCTGGGCTCCATCTGGTGGCCGTATCTTTTTGCCCTGATCGCCGCCCTGGCCCTGATCACCTTCATGCTGATCTCGGCCATCTTCTCGGTGTGGCTGGAGCGCAAGGTGGCCGGCCGCATCCAGGACCGCCTTGGGCCCACCCGCGTCGGCGGCAAGTTCGGCTGGCTGCAAACCCTCGCCGACGGCTTGAAGCTGCTCGTCAAGGAAGACATCATCCCCACCGCCGCCGACCGCCTGCTGTTCCGCCTCGGGCCGTACATCGCCCTGGCGGGCTCGTTCATGGCCTACCTGGCACTGCCGTTCGGCAACAACGTGGTCGCCGCCAACATGAACATCGCCGTCCTGTTCATGCTGGCCGTCATGTCCACCGAGGTGTTCGGCATCATCCTGATCGGCTACGCCTCGGGCTCGAAGTGGTCGCTGTTCGGCGGCATGCGCGAGGCCGCCCAGATGGTCAGCTACGAAGTGCCCATGGCCATCTGCATCATCGTGCCGGTCATCGTCGCCGGCTCGATGAACCTGACCGACGTCACCCGCCAGCAGGATGGCTTCCTTTATAACTGGTACGTCTTCCACGACCCGTTCACCTTCGCCGCGTTTTTCACGTATTTCACGTGCGCGACGGCCAGCTGCAAGCGCGCCCCGTTCGACCTGGCCGAGGCCGAAAGCGAGCTGGTCGCCGGCTTTCACACCGAGTACAGCGGCTTCCGTTGGCTGAGTATCTTCATGGCCGAGTACGGCAGCATGGTCGCCGTCAGCGGCATCGCCATCCTGATGTTTCTGGGGGGCTGGAACACCGGCCTTTTGCCCATGGATCTCAGCACACTTCTTGGCGAGTTGGGCGGGTTCTTCTGGGTCCTGGGCAACATCATCAACGTCATCGTCTTCATCTTCAAATGCTGGTTTTTGGTGTTCATCATGATGTGGGTTCGCTGGACGCTGCCGCGGCTGCGGATCGATCAGGTGATGATGACGTGTTTGAAGTACCTCTTGCCGATCAGCTGCGTGCTGCTGGTGGGGGTGAGCCTGTGGCAACTGCTGATGACGGTTTTGTTTCCACCCTGGGTGCAATGGGTTTGCTGGCGGGCTATTTTCGGCGTGTGCATGATGGGCTTAGTCCTGATGATTGTGAAGCTGTGGAGGCACACGGGGACCTTCACGCCGAGCCAAGGCATGCCGGGCATGTGGCGCATGACCGACGTGACGGGATTCCACGGGGCCAAGCAGTCGTCGTGAAGGATTTTGATTACGCGAAACCGCCGAGCGAGCGCTTTTAACGCAGACAATGGGTTTCTGGTTTTGAATCATGGATGAATTGCATGCCTTTTTGTTCTGGACCATCGCCGCCATGACGGGCCTGTGCGCCGTCGCCGTGGTGGTGTCGCAGAACATCGTGCGCTCGGCGACGTGGCTGTTGTTCACGCTGGCCGGCACGTCGGGCATCTTTTTCCTGCTGGGCGCCGACCTGGTTGGGGCCATCCAGCTCTTGGTTTACGTCGGCGGCACGCTGGTCCTGGTGGTGTTCGGTGTCATGCTGACCGCGCAAGGCCCGTTCATCACGATGAAAACCAGCGCCGCCGAATGGGCCATTTCCGCCGTGGTCGGCATGTTGCTGCTGGCGGTCCTGGGTGTCAGCGTGGTGCAGATCGGCAAGAAAGCCGACCCGCCCAAGGACTCTACCGTGGCCAAATATGCGCCGAAAAAAATCCTGAGTGACGATCCCGAAAAGGCCCCGTACAGCTCCCTGCTGGGGCAAGGATTCCTCGGCGTCGGCGTGGGGCCGGCCCACAAGGACCCCGATGACAGCGCCCTCAAGAGGGAGAAGGCTCGGGCCACACAGAAATCACCCGAGGAAATGGAGAAAATCAAAGGCAAGGTCGTGCGCATGAATTACCTGTTGCCGTTCGAAATCGTCTCCGTGCACTTGCTGGTGGTGTTGATCGGGGCGGCTTACCTGGCGCGGGCCAAACGCCGCCGGGCCAAGGAATAACCCAACTCCTTTTGAGAAAGGAAGAAATTCGAAATTCAAAAATAAAATACAAAACAAATTCAAATTTCAAAATCACCAATTCAAAAAGCCTTGGTTTTGAATTTGGGATTTCTGGTATTCGAATTTGTTTCGAATTTCGATATTCGAATTTCGAATTTAGCCATGGAACCCCACCTCGATAGTTATCTGCTCTTGGGCGCCATCCTGTTCGTGTGCGGCGCGGTGTGCATGGCCACCAAGCGCAA
>CAZFGM010000128.1:0-4244 GCA_964518515.1 uncultured Alcaligenaceae bacterium
ACACTATGCTAACCCAACGGAGGCAATTTTCCAATTTCAACTGGGGCGAAACAGTGTGGCTTGGTTGGTTTATTGTTAGGAGGAGCCATAGGTTTGGTCGTTGGTCTTGCCATTCGCTTTCGCCACATTACCAAAAGGTTTTTATTTTGGCCTAGCGTTCCTGTTTTTCTTTCTGGCTTTTATTTTATTACTTTCCAAGAAAACAATTCCCGTGGTCCAGAATCCCGACCTTTTGGAGTGGAATACCAGACCACGGTTTTGGACAAATATTTGGAATGGGCCTGGCCTAGCGTTTTTTTGTTCTCTGGGTTTCTGCTGACTTTTCTTGCGCTGAAGATTTGGAAAAAGAAAAGTTTGCCTCGACCCCTGAATCCTGACTCCTGACATTCTGGGTTGATTAATGCGTTTTCTCGATCGCGTCTTACAAAGCTGGCGTGCCCGCATGGCTCGGCCGTGGATTCCGGCCGGGGGCAACGTCCTCGACATCGGCTGCCATCAGGGCGAGTTCCTCCGCGGTCTGGGCGATCACATCGGGCCGAGCGTGGGTTACGATCCGTTGGCGCTGCCGGAAGAGTGCGCGAATTATCGCCTGGTGCCGGAGCTTTTTCCGCTGCCCTCGCCTTATCCGGATGAATCGTTCGACGCGGTGGTCATGCTGGCCACTTTGGAACACATTCGCGACAAGGAACCCTTTGCCCGCGAATTTTTCCGCATCTTGCGGCCCGGCGGCCGGGTCATCGTCACGGTGCCGTCGCACTGGGTCGATGGCATCGTCCACACCCTGTGCAAGCTGCGATTGGCCGACGGCATGTCGCTGGACGAACATCACGGATTTGATCCACGGACGACGCCGGACATCTTCGGCGGCAAGGGCTTTGTCCTGGAGCGCTGGCGGCGCTTCCAGCTCGGCCTCAATCATTTGTTCGTGTTCCATAAACCGCTGGCGGTGCCGGCGGAAGGCCCGACTGCACCCCGCTTGCTGGCGTGTGCTTGTTGAGCCCGAAGCGCCAGCAAGGGTTTTAAACTGCCCTTGCTGGCGCGTCGGGCCAAGGCAATGAACAAGAAAGAACCGTAAGCCCGCAGGCGAGTCTTCGAGCCTGCGGGCTTACGGCCCAAAACCCAATGTTTCATCCCCTCGTCTGGACTGGACCGTCGCTTACGCTTCCGGCTCGGGTGTCCCCCCTTGTTGTGCGCGAAGAATCCACCAGGTCAATTTGGCGTCGCCTGCCCAATTTACTCACGGTCATGATTCTCGTCCTGATTGCCGCCAACTACTTCGGCACGTTTGCCGACCTGGATTTCGCCTGGCAGATTCGCACCGGGGAGCAGATCATTCTGCAAGGGACGCTGCGGCCGGTTGATGCCTTTACCTTCACCATTGCCGGCGAGCACGTGCCGGATTTCGAATGGCTGTATGAACTGCTGCTGTACGGCATCTGGAATGTGTTCGGTTTCGGGGGCTTGAAGCTTCTGCGCGTGGTGCTTGTGGCCGTTCCGCTGCTCCTGGTGGCTCATCGCCTGCGTCGCGAAGGAGTCCGCTGGCACGGCATCGGCCTGAGCCTGGTTTTCGCTATCTTGCTGCTGGCCCCGGCCTGGAACCTGCGGCCGATGTATTTCACGACCATCGGCTTGCTCCTGGTTTCCGGCTGGCTGCACGACCATTGTACCGGCCGCAAGCCCCTACCGTTCTGGCTGGTGCCGGTCATGCTCTTGTGGAGCAATCTGCATCCGGGGGTCATTATCGGCCAGGCCCTGCTGCTCGGGGCCATCGCCTGGGAATGGCTCAACTGCCGGCTGCGTTGGAACCCGCCGCTGGACGGGCCGGCCCTGAAACGCTTGACGTGGATCGGCGGCGCGGGGTTTCTCGTCTCCTTTATCGGCCCCGATCCGATCGAGCGCCTACTGTATCCGTTCAAGCCGGAACTGGCCCATCCGATCATGCGCATCTTCGTGGAGATGCAGCCGCTGTACGTATTCGTGAGCAAACCGCCCTTCACAATCGGGTTGGTTTTCGGCCCCGCGGCCCTGGTGCTGCTGACGGTGGTGCTGCGTTTTCGCCACTATCGGCTGTGGGAGCTGGCGCTTTTGGCGGGTCTGGCGGGCCTGGCCAATCTGGCGGTCCGCAGCCTGCAGGATTGGGTATTGCTGATGCTGGCCGTGGGCGTTCCGCACCTTGGGATCTTGCTGGCCCGGGCCACCCGGCGCAATCGGTGCCGCCCGTTCGTGACGGGGCTGCTGCGGGCGGATCGCTTCTGCAAGCGGATGGGGCACAGTGCGTGGTTGCGCTGGCAGCCGGCCTGGGTGCTGGCGGCGGTGGCGGCGCTTGCCGTGGTATCGCTAATTCCACCCATCGCGCGGCGCATGCCTTGGCAAAATGCCGCGGAATGGCCCGTGGCTGCCGTCGATCATATTGACAAGCAGGGGCTGGCCGGCCGCTTTTTCGCCCCGCCCGATTACGGCGCCTACCTGACCTGGCGGCTGGGAACTCGCGTTCAGGTCTACACCGACACCCGCGGCTTTTTCTTTCCGCCGCATCTCCTGGAGGACAGCATTGTTCTTCCCCAGCTCGCCGACGACTGGCGCAAAAGGCTCGACCGCGTCCTCAATCAATATCAGGCCGATTTCTTCCTCCTGGAAACCACCGGCGGACGCGGCCAACTCTGGCGGCATTTGCAAACAGCCATTGAACAGCCGCTCTTTGTCAATGAGCAATCCGTGCTCCTGAGCGCCCGGCAAGTCCGTGAGGGGTTGCGGAAACAGAACTCGAAAACGAAAATTGCCAATTGCCAAATGCCAAATGCCAAATGCCAATTGAAAATTGCGAATCGAATTTGGCAATTGGTAATTGGCAATTGGCAATTGGCAATTTCTTGATGTCAGGTTCCTTTCCCCTTCGCCTGAATTTCCCCGAGCAATTGTTCGACCAGGGCAAATGGCCGGCGCACCTCGGGATGCAATTTTCCCTTGAGGCCTTGCAAATATTGCCGGGCCCGCTGCATCGTGTGCAGTTGCCGGTCGGCAGGTAAAGAGGCCAGGTCCAGGAGATTATCGAAAATGTCGGCGAGTTTGCAGATTTGCACCTGCCAGGGCCCCTTGGCGAGTTGTTGCAGGTAGGCCTTTTCCCGGTCCTTCTCGCGGCGGCGCTTGTCCTTGGACAGGGCCGCCACCCAGCCGGCGATTTCGCCGCCGAAGTGCCTTTCCAGATCATCAAAATCCATCAGGGTGTCTTCGATGGTATCGTGCAGCAAGGCGGCGGTGAGCACGCGCGGATCGTCGATGCCGAAAAGGTCGCGGACGATCAGGCACACGCGAAAGACATGGCTGACGTAAGGCGTAACCTTGTCTTTGCGCATCTGGCCGTGGTGGGCGCGGGCGGCAAAGGCCACCGCCTCCACCAGCGGACGGTAGCGGTCTTCCAGGGTCGCCGCCTTTGTCTGGGAATTTGGATTCATGCGGGTCTCGTTGCAAAAAGTTTTCAGACGGTTCTCCCAAAATAGCATCTACCGGAATCCCGTGGGCTGGCGCGTTACTCCCTCGGGGTGAGGTCACCTTCGCGCGGATCGATCCACCACCACAGACAGGCCCCGGCCAGACAAATCAGGCTGCCCAGGCTGATGCCCCATTGCCAGCCCACCGATTCGCTGACGCCGAACTGCCGCATGACGGCGTGGCTGACGAAGGGGGTCAGGATGGGGGCCAACAGGCCCCCGAGGTTGCCGCCGGTGTTGCAGATACCGGCGGCGGTGGCGCCCTGGCGGCCGCCCAGCTCGATGGCCGTGGTCCAGACGGTGGCCTCGCAGGCACCCACGGCGGCCAAGGCCAGGGCCAGCAGGGTCACGATCCAGCCGACGTCCTCGGCCAAGAGGCCCAGCCAGAGAAAAAGCGCCCCGGCCATCATGCCGATCATGGGGACCAGACTCCGACCCTTGCCGGCGGCGTGCGCGCGGTCGGCCAGCCAGCCGCCCAGGATCATGCCCGCCGCCATGGCCAGGTTCAAGATGGCGGCATACGCCCGGCTTTCCTCTTTGCCCAGGTGCAGAACCTTTTCGAAATAATAGTGCATCCAGAAGAAAAAGAGATACTCAATGTATCCCACGGCCGCGTAACTGAGCGTCAAGAACATCAGGCTGCGATTACGGAACAGGTCCCACCAGGATTTCCGCTTGATTATCCTTTCGAGGACGCTGGCGGGCGGTACCAACCGAGCGTCTTCCATGATGTGCCCTTCTCCTTGTTCGGCGCGG
>CAZFGM010000128.1:4344-5732 GCA_964518515.1 uncultured Alcaligenaceae bacterium
GGGGTCAGAGGCCCGCGCCGAAATTGGGGGCGAAATCGGCGGATCAATGAGTTGCCGTTCCGCTTCATTGACCAGCAGGTGCTGGCCGGGATGATTGGTCGCGTAAACCGTCCAGACCAGGGCCAGAATCGCCGTGACACTGCCGCTGATCAGGAAGGCCACCGGCCAGTCGAACAAGTCGATCAGGGCTCCAAAAACAGGAAAGGCACAGGCGATGCCGACGGCGGCGGCGCTCTGCACCAGACCGTTGGCCCAGGCCCGCTGCCCGCCGGGAATCCACGAGGCGATGGTCCGGCTAGATGCCGGATAGATCGGGGCGCTGAAGATGCCCATGAGAAAACGCACGGCGAACAAGGTGGGCAACACCAGACCGGCGGCCACCAGGGCGGGAAGGCCGGCCAGACCGGTCAGCGCTCCGAACAGGCCCGAGCCGAAGCCCATCACCACCAGGGCCAGCCGTGGACCGAACCGGTCGATGAACCACCCGCCCGGCGTCATGCACACCATGTAAGCGAACAGGAACGTCGAATACACCGCGCCGATCTCCTCCTCACAGATGCCGGTCTCGTCCTTGATGGCTTCGTCGTAAGCGACCGGCATGCTGACCCGGTTGAACCAGGTCATGAAACTGAACGACACCAACAGGGCCACGATCTGCCAGCGCACCCACGTGGGCGGGCGGTGGTTTTCCAGGTCAGAATATTGGTTGGCGGCGTTCATGCGGGATTCGGCGGTGGTTGGAACAATTCGATGAGAATCCCGTTGGGATCGCGGAGATAAACGCCGAAGGCGCCTCGATTGGGGCCGGCCGTGATGAGCACCGGCTCGCTCACGAAGGCCGCGCCGCGGGCGACAAGGTCCCGGTACAATCCCGGCAAATCCGTCACCAACAGCGACAGATGGGCGCTGCCGGGATCGCAAGGCCGCGGATTGTGGGCCTGACCGGGCGGCTGAAGATATTCGAACAACTCGACATGATGCCCGCCCGGAAGCCGCAGCAAGGCGGCCTTCACCACGGCGCCGGGAAAACCGACGATCCGGCCAAAATAATCGTCGCGAACCTCGCGGGTAAAAACCACCTCCAGGCCCAGCAGATCGCGGAAAAAATTCAACGACCGCTCCAGGTTCGCCACGGTGAAGCTGGTATGGTGGGCGCCGGTGATGGCAGGCATGAAGATCTCCCACAGAATTGCTGACCCACAAGGATAAAACCAATCACGAAAGCCCGAAAGAACGAAAACGCGAAATCCGAGCCGGAAGCGTAAGCGACGGCCCAAACCACAAACGTCGCTTACGCTTCCGGCTCGGAACCGAGAAGCCAAAACCAATCACGAAGCCCGAAAGAACGAAAACGCGAAATCCGAGCCGGAAGCGTAAGCGACGGCCCA
>CAZFGM010000128.1:5832-13677 GCA_964518515.1 uncultured Alcaligenaceae bacterium
ACAAACGTCGCTTACGCTTCCGGCTCGGAACCGAGAAGCCAAAACCAATCACGAAAGCCCGAAAGAGCAAAAACGCGAAACCTACAGAGAACATCATATCATTCTTCCCCTTTGTCGGGCTTTCGTCCTTTTGGGGTTTCGTGATTCTCTTCTTACACGACGCCGCGGCCCTTCAACTCCGCGATGGTCAAGCGATCTGAATTTTTTCGGGATTTTCCTGTCACAGTTTTTGTTGTCACCGTTTGGGAAGATGCCTCAACTTCATCCTGGTTGGAATGATTGATTCTACAGCCATTGAAGGAGAATGATCCAGTTGCGCGTTTGGTTCAGCAAACGGACGAGCCGGGAGTTTCTTCCGGCACGTTTGCAAGTACCCAAGAGAAAAAAATCAACCCTGTTACCAGGCGGATGAATGCCCGCTCCGTGAAATGTTACTCCTTGGCTGCGTGAGCCAATAACGGGAGTGGGGCAAACACACGCCAAGGAGGTGCTTTATGTGGAATCTGAAGTCCTTGGGGGTCGTGGCGGCAGCCATGGGATTGTTTCTGTTGTCCGGTGGGGAGGTTTCGGCCGCCAAAAAAAAGAAAACGCCTGTGATCCAACCCACCGTTCCGGGCACCCGGATTTATGTGAGTCCGCCGAGCACCGGCACGGTGCAGGGGGTTCAGCCGAGTACCGGGACTGTTCGGTCGCGTTGGTTCTCGCCTCCTCCTCCCTCTCCCATTCTCCCGAAGACCCAGAAAAAATAAACAAGCATTTGCATATCCGCCAAGCCGCGACTTGAAGCGATTCAAGCCGCGGCTTGTTTTATTGTAACCGTTCACCTATCTTTATTCCCGAGGGTAATTCGGCTGTGGGGCAGGATTCTCGATCCTGCCAACCCGGGGCAGGATCGGAATCCTGCCCCGCAAATACTGCCACCTCGAACCGGGCGCTATAGCCGGCGGCAGCGCCTGCTGATCCTGGAAGACACCGCCTATCGCGAATTTACGCCATGAGCGGCCCAGCCGTTTTTCCTCGCCGGGCGACGTGTGAGCCGGACCAAGCCGTCACAGAACTCGGCAAGCCGGACCTACCGCCGAACCAACTGTTCCATCCACTCACAACATTCCCCCCTTTCGCCAATTCCCCAAAAGGAAGGCGATTATCCCCGTGCCCCGCCCTTGCTCTTTGCCAGGCAAAACGTTACAGTAGGAAAACTTGGCGAACCTCCGTTGGCCCCCTGAGGTTAGGATAGGATGTCCACACGCGCGCCCGACGCCACCCTGTGCGGATTTCGTTACGCGTCCCTGAACGGCTTTCGCCTCGATTCCTCTCCTCAATCAGGCCTGTCAGCCGCCGTGGACCGCGCCCGGGATTGTTTGTTGCGCTGGCAAAAGCCCGACGGCCATTGGTGCGCCGAACTGCAAGGCGACACGATCCTCGAATCGGAATATATCCTGCTCATGGGCTTTCTGGGCCGTGAACAGGAAGAACGCGTGCGCAAGGCCGGCAATTACATTGTCACGCAAGAGCGGCCTGAAGGGGCCTGGAACAACTATCCCCGCGGCCCGGTCGATGTGAGCGTGTCGGTCAAAGCGTATTTCGCTCTCAAGCTGACGGGACACGATCCGGAAGCGCCATACATGCGACGGGCCCGGCGCCTTATTCTCGAGCACGGCGGCGCCGCCCGCTGCAACAGCTTCACCAAGTTCTACCTGGCGTTTCTCGGCCAGCTGCCGTATGAAAATTGCGCCACCGTTCCGCCGGAGTTGATGCTGCTGCCCAGGTGGGCGTACTTCAATATTTATGCCATGTCGAGCTGGACGCGGACGATCGTGGTGCCGTTGAGCATTTTTTCCGCGTACAAGCCGGTACGCCAAATTCCGGCCGAGCGGGGCATCGCGGAACTGTTCGTGGATCCGCCCCACCAGCGGATGTTGCCGCACCGGCCCAGCCGGCGGCTGTTCTCCGCCCACAACTTCTTCTTGGCTATCGATCAGGCGATCAAGCTGTGGGAAAAGTGGGCGCCCCAAAAAATCCGCCAGGGCGCCATTGCCAAGGCCAGCGCCTGGATGCGGGCGCATTTCGCCGACAGCGACGGCGTCGGCGCCATCTTTCCGCCTATCATTTACACCATCATCGCCTTGCACTGCCTGGGTTATTCGAACGATTCGGCGGAAATGAAATACGCCCTCAAGCAGGTCGATGATTTAATGATCGAGGAAGACGATACGCTGCGGGTGCAGCCATGCTTTTCACCGGTGTGGGACACGGCCCTGGGCTTGAATACGCTGGCGGTGGCCGGTGTTCCGCCCGACGCGGAAGAGGCCATCGACCGGGCCGCGGGGTGGCTCCTGGATAAGGAAGTCCGCCGGCCCGGCGACTGGAGCCTCTTGAATCCCGATTTGGAACCGGGCGGCTGGTTCTTCGAATACCGCAACGGCTTTTATCCCGATACCGACGATACCGCCATGGTGCTGATGGGCCTGGCCCGCACGGGACGGGCCTGGCAGCGGGAAGAGTGGAGAGTGGAGCGCGGAAAGTGGAGTGCGAATGGTTTTGTTACGCGCTCCGCGCTCCACATTCCGCGCTCCGCGCTCCACACTCCACACTCCACACCCCTTCCCGCCGTACAACGTGCCCTGAACTGGCTGCTGGCCATGCAGAACGACGACGGCGGCTGGGCGGCGTTTGATCGAAATATCAATAAAGATATTCTTACCAAGATTCCCTTCGCCGATCACAACGCCATGCTCGATCCCAGCTGTCCGGACATTACCGCACGCGCCCTGGAGGCGCTGGGCCATTACGGCTATCGTGTCGAGCATCCGCAGGTGAAAAAGGCGCTGGCGTTCATCGCCCGGACGCAGGATCGCCGAGGTTGCTGGATCGGCCGCTGGGGGGTGAATTACCTGTACGGCACCTGGCAGGTGCTGGCGGGCTTGTCGGCCATCGGCTACGATATGACCCAAGGTATGGTTCGCCGGGCGACGGCCTGGCTCCAGAGCGTGCAGCAAGCGGGCGGCGCCTGGGGCGAAAGCTGCGGCAGTTACGATGATCCAACTATCGCCGGCCGGGGCACGCCCACCGCCTCGCAAACCGGCTGGGCCTTGCTGGGCCTGTTGGCCGCCGGCGAAGAGCAGAGGCCGGCCGTGCGCGACGGCATCGCCTATCTGCTTCGCACCCAGCAAGCCGACGGGTCCTGGCATGAGGACGAATTCACCGGCACCGGCTTTCCCGGGGTCTTTTACCTGAAGTACCATTACTATCGCTTGTACTTCCCGCTGATGGCCCTGGCACGCTATCAAAAGGCGGTCGATGACTCGAACCGAATCAATTACCAGGTAGATCTGCAATCTTTATCCAAGCTGGCGGGCCATTCGTTCGCGGGAAACGGCGCCGCCCATTAGGAGTCTATGCCAAAACCTGTAGCCGCAGGCTTCAGCAGGCTTCAGCCTGCGGAAAAGCCCGCAACCTAAAGGTTGCGGCTACGATTTTGGGATAGTCTGTAGGTACGATCCTTTTCATATCCCCAAGCCCGCAGGCGCGTCTTGGAGCCTGCGGGGTTTGCGACAGAAGGAGCCCCCCCATGCGGTTTCCGCTCAGCCTGACGATGACCATGGCTGGCTACATGGCCAAGAAGAAAATGTCCGGCACTAGGCGCTTTCCCCTGGTCCTCATGCTCGAGCCGTTGCACGCGTGCAACCTGACCTGCACCGGTTGCGGGCGCATCCGCGAATATGAAACCACCATCAAGCAGAAGTTGACGGTCGAGGAATGCCTGGCGTCGGTCGATGAGTGCGGCGCTCCCATCGTCAGCATTTGCGGCGGCGAACCCATGATTTATCCCGAGATCGGCCGGCTGGTCCACGCCATCCTCCAGCGCCGCAAGCACATCTACCTGTGCACCAACGGCATGTTCATTCAGAAGAAATTGCGTGAATTCCGGCCAACCTCGCGGTTCTTCTTCAACGTCCATCTCGACGGCCTTGAAGAGACGCACGACCGGGCGGTCGAGCGCCGCGGGGTGTTCCGCGCGGCCGTGGACGGCATCAAGGCGGCCAAGAAAGCCGGCTTTTTAGTGTGCACCAACACCACCGTCTTCAAAGAAACCAACATGGACGAGATCGATTCCCTGTTCGCCTACTTGACCCGGCTGGGCGTCGATGGCTTCATGCTGTCGCCGGCCTACGGCTACGTCGCCGTGCACGCGACCAATCCCAAAGGGGCCGCCGAGATCTTCCTCACCCGCGACGACATCCGCGCCAAGTTCCAGGAAGCGCAACAGCTCCTGAAAAAATACAAGATGGCCTCCTCGCCCATATATCTGGAGTTCCTCAGCGGCAAGCGCGAGCTCACCTGCACCGCCTGGGGCAATCCCACCCGCAACGTCAAGGGCTGGAAAGGGCCTTGCTACTTGATCACTGACGAGCACCACGCCACTTTCGACGACTTGATGAACAACACGCCGTGGGAAAACTACGGCTACGGCAAGGATCCGCGCTGCGAGCATTGCATGGTCCACTGCGGTTACGAGCCGTCGGCGGCGTTGGGCGTCAATAAGAAGCTTGGCGACAGCCTGAAAATGCTGTGGTGGCAATTGAGCGGGTAAAGGAGTTCACCGCTGGCGGCTTAGCGTGCTGGTTGCGCTAAGCCGCCAGCGGCAAATCTTCCCGAATGTCCGATCCTCTGGAACGCCCCTGCGTGTTTTTCGCCTTGAGCCGTGAAGCTCAGGGATTTCTTCGCCAATGTCCCGCGCGCAAACGACCGGAAGTGGTGCAGACCGGAGTTGGCCCGGAGAAAATGCGGGCGGCTCTGGAAGAGCGGTGGCGCCGGTCTCCACCACTCACCCTGTGCGTTAGCGCCGGTTTTGCCGGCGCCTTGCAGCCGGATGTGCGTCTTGGCGCCGTTCTCCTTGCCAGCGAAGTCGTCGATTCCCACAATCACGTCTGGACGGTGCCGTGGCCGCGGAATCCGCCGCTTTCTTCCACGGTTTTCCAGGGCCGCCTCCTAACCATGCCGCGGCTCGTCGGCGATCCGGCGGAAAAACAAAAACTGGGAAGAACCTTCGCCGCCCGCGCGGTGGACATGGAATCGGCAACCCTGGCCGAATTTTGTGCCCCCAAAGGCATCCCGTTTGGTTGCGTCCGGGTAATCTCGGATGAAATGCAAACACCGTTGTCGCCGCGGTTGGTGTCGTTGCTGTTCGGCCCGGAGATTTCCTGGTGGCGTTTCTTGACCGCGGTGCTGTGCTCGCCGAAACTCTTGAGCGAATGTTGGCGGTTGGCAAAACATACCCGCCGGACATCCGATCGCCTCGGACAGATGTTGCATACTTTGCTTTCCCCCTCATGAGTCCATTTTGCTTGTTTTTCTTTCCGAACGGAAGATAATGAAAAAGCTGAACCTGGAGGAATTATGACTCCTGAAGAAATCTACTATGCGCTTGCGGACAAGCCATTTCAGCCCAAGCGAGTTTTTTTGAAGGATGGTGGCACTTACGATATCCCTCGCCGCGACTTGGTGGTGGTCGGGGAGACCTACGTGGATATCGGTTTTCAAGCTCCGGGGAAAGCGCCGGGCATTGGTGCCGGAAAGGTCTCGGTGGCCCCGGAAGATATTGTTCGCGTGGAAACTCCTTCTTCGGTTAATCACGATAAATCGATAGATGGCCCTGGAGGAAGAATGACTCCCGAAGAACTTTACTATGCGTTGGCGGACAAGCCTTTTCAGCCCAAGCGAGTCTATTTGAAAGATGGCCGCACTTTCGATATTCCCCGCCGCGACATGGTGGTGGTCGGGGAGACCTACGTGCATATCGGTATCCAGGCCCCTGACTGCCGTCCGGGAATATGGGCGGGATTTGTGACTATCGCCCCAGGGGATATTCTGCGCCTGGAAACCCTGAACCTGGAGGGTTTATGACTCCTGAAGAAATCTACTATGCTCTTGCTGACAAGCCGTTTCAGCCCAAGCGTGTCTATTTGAAGGACGGTCGCACTTACGATATCCCCCGCCGCGATTTGGTGGTGGTCGGTGTGACCTATGTGGATATTGGTTTTCAGGCTCCGGGAGAAGCCCCGGGGATTGGTTCAGGCTTTGTTTCCGTCGCCCCGGAAGATATTATTCGCCTGGAAACTCTGAAGCCTTCTTCGGTTGGCCTGTAACCCGGTAACTTAAACATGCGTTCCGATGAACTAAAAATGGTCTTGCAATTAACGCCCATTCGCACTCTTCGACTGCACCTTTCGACGGGGATGATTTTGGATATCAAGCATCCGGAGTTGGCGTATGTGGAAAATCCATAGTCTGGATTCATTCTCCTGCAATCCAGTCAACCGTCCCTTTGGCAAAAACCAAGATCTTTGTTTCCCTGCGGCACATCGTTCACGGAGAACATCTGGAATCAACCGCCGGTCCTTCCCCTGATGGCCAACAATCTTTATTCTCTGGAAAACCTGACCCGGCCCACGCGCGTCCGCTACTACGTCCTGGCCGCTCTGTGCTTCGCCGCCGTGCTGGCGTATTTCCATCGCGGCTGCCTGGCCGTGCCCAAGGAAACCATCAGCGAAGAACTCCTGAAAAAGGATTACCCTGAAGAATTCGAAGCGAAAATGGACCAGGTGCAAAGCGCCTTCTTCCTCGGCTATGCACTCTTTCAAATTCCCGGCGGCTGGCTCGGCGACCGTTTCGGCACGCGCTTGATCTTGACGCTGTTTCTGTTGATCTGGTCTTCCGCCACCGGTTTGATGGCCCTGGCAGACGGCTTTTTCGCTCTGGCCGCCCTGCAACTCGTTAACGGCATGGCCCAGGCCTGCATTTTTCCCTGCTGCGTCAAAACCTTTGCCCGCTGGTTTCCGGCTTCGGAAAAAGCCTTTCCCAACGGGCTATTGGGCAGTTTCATGTCCGTCGGCGGGGCGGTGCAACAGGCCCTGACCGGCTTTCTCCTTGGTTATTTCCTGTGGCAGGGAGTACTGGTCCTGTATGCGATTCCTGGAATCCTCTTTGCCCTGTGGTTTGCATACTGGTTTCGCAACCGGCCCGAACAACATGCGTGGGTGAACGAAGAGGAGCGGCGCTGGATCGAAGGTCCCCACCCGCAACCAGAAACCCCCGCGACGGATTTGCCTGCCCCGGTGCCATGGCGGACGGTGTTGACGAGCGGCCGGCTGGGGTTGATCTGCGGCCAACAATTCTTTCGCGCCGCCGCTTACATTTTCCTTTTTTCCATTTTTCCGGAATTCCTGCAGAAAGGCCACGGCATCAGCCAGGATGAGTCCGGCTACTGGTCCGCCCTGCCGCTGTTGGGCGTCGTCTTTGGCAGCTTGACCGGGGGCCTGGTCATGGATTGGATCTGGCGGCGGACCGGCAATCGCACGCTCAGCCGCAAAGGCATCGCCCTGGTAGGAATGCTCGGCGCCGCGGTTTTCATGGCTTTGGCCTTCTTGGCCGACTCCATCGGCTTGATGATGGCAGCCATTACCGCCGCCGCTTTTTGCGGCGGCTTGACCGGCCCCGCGGGCTACACCATTACTATCGACCAGGGCGGCCGGCACGTGGCCACCGTCTTCAGCATCATGAACACCGCCGGAAACGTTGGCGCCACCTTTCTGCCGGTGGTTCTCGGCGCTTTCGTGCGCTGGACGAGTTGGGACGACGCCTTGCTGTTCGTGGCCTGTCTGTACGTCGGCGCCGCGTTGTGCTGGGCGCTGTTGCAGGCCCAGGGGAGCATTTTTGCAGAGGCGAGCCGAGGTCCGTGAGGACCCGGGTCCTTACGGACCTCGGCTCGCCTTTTTATTCACGAGGAAAAAACCCATGCCGCACGTTGATACGCCGCAAAGTTTCTGCCGCTTCGGCCTGGCC